>JAFSHE010000114.1 GCA_017440445.1 Oscillospiraceae bacterium
CTTAACAGAGTAGTCAGGAGCATAAAACTCGACAGGTGCCGCATATCCCGGCACAATAACTTCTGCCATAGAGTTTATGAGGAACTTTTGTTGCGCATTGATATCCTTGACATGCACCATCTCGAGGGATTTCTCACCCACCACACGGGCAGCTTTCTTCATGTCCAGCTCCTTGTCTATCGGCAGAGCGAAAACATAGTAGTTCTTGCTTTTTCCCGAAAGCACCAGCGTTTTGAAGCTGCTGTCATAGCTCTGGCCGAGCATATCTGCGATATGTACGCCGTCAATGAACTCGTCACACTCATAGTGATTTACCTTGTAGCTTATCTTCAGCTTGTCAAGGATGCGCATGGCGTTTGTCTTTACTTCTTTTTCCTTACCCATATTACCTCTCAAATAATTTCGCCCCGCAGCAAACGGGGCGAGTTTTTGTATCAGACAGAAAGAATTTCCTCATCGAAATCAAGGAGCATCTCATCGTCCTCCTCAAGGACCTGAGCGATAGCCTTGTTTCTTGTAAGGAAGAATGCCACCAGACCTGCTGCAAGAGCAGCGAGAGCGATTATTCCTGCGATTATCACGAATTTCTTAGTCATGTGAACACCTCCGATAATTACTGATATCTTGCGGCAATCTCGCCAATGCTGTTATCATTAGTACCCTCGCCGATAGCTCCGAATTTCCACTCGCCGTTGTAGAGATACAACTCACCGAATATCATAGCGGTCTTTCCGTCGTAGTTTTCAGACAGGTTGTATCTGCAAAGCTCTGTACCCTTATCAGCGTCAACTATTCTGATGAATGCATTCTTTATCATTCCGAAGTGCTGCTTGCGCTGCATTGCCTGATAGATATTTACGACAAATACTATCTTGGAATAATCGCTGCCGAGGCGGTTCAGCTCAACGAGTATCTGCTCATCATCGCCATCGCCTGCGCCTGTCAGGTTGTCGCCCATGTGACGGACTGCGCCACTGCGGTGCTGGAGGTTACCGAAGTACACCACATCCATAGCGCCTGCAAGCTTACCGGAAGCTGCACTGATAAGTATGCCGGAGGCATCGCAGTCGATATCCTCACGCTTGTTGAACAGTGAAAATCCACGGGGAGCCTCATCCCAGCCGAGACCTACCACAAGAGTTTTAAGTCCCGCATTGCCTTTAGTAAGGTCGACTTTCTGACCTTTCTGCAGATTAACTGACATAATCTAACCTCCAAAAGAAAAATATTTCAGGAAAATATCCTTATTTTGCGTAATTACTCATTACAGTTTTATTCTACCACATCATGTATAAAAAATCAAGTGCTTTTTTGATATGATACGCTAAATAAGTATACCGTCGAGGTGATCACATTCGTGCTGTATTATCTGTGCAGTAAAGGCGCTGTATCTTCCACGGCGCTTTTTCATGCTCATGTCGAGATACTCCACCTCAATGCTTTCGTGACGTGTGACAGGTTTTGTTCCCGTGTGGGAGAGGCAGCCCTCCTCGGTGTCGTAGGTCTTAGGAGAACGCTTTACTATCTCGGGATTTAACATAACGGTATATCTGTTTCCGTCCTGAAATACTATTATCCTTTTCAGAACGCCTATCATATTCGCCGCCATTCCAACACATTCGTGGGAATGAGCGGTGACGGTATCCAGCAGATCCTGCGCTGTGCCGAGGTCATCAGCTGTGGCAGGTGCTGACTTCACCCCGAGCAGGAAAATATCCTTACAAATCGGTCGTACCATATATCCTCCTTATACTACGGGGTCGCCTATGCGCTCAAAGCGGATGCTGTGAAGCTTAAGTCCGTTTGCTGCGAAATGCAGACGTATGCTTGTAAAGCGTGAGAACACGTTTATTTCCTTGGAAATATCCACGGGCTTGCCGCCTGTGCCGTTCCATACATAAGTGCCGCAGGCGCTGCCTACGCTGAAAAGGGTGACGGCTGTCTGTGCAAGCTCTGAAAGCTCAGAGGAGGCGGTCATGGTTATCCTATATCTGCCGTGGCGCTCGAAATCCACTGCGAAGCAGTAGTCGCCGCCCTTGCGTGACATCATTCCGCCTAGGTCGAGTGAAAGCTCGTCTCCCGCCTTATAGTAGGGAACATCTCCGTCCTCGCCGTAGCTTTCTGCGGGACGGTTTATCACTTCTGCTGCGGTGTCCATGCCCATTTCACGCTTGAGAGCGTTGGTGGTCAGCAGGAAGCCGAGGATATTCATGGCACAGCGCTGAAGCTCAGAACGTTTCAGCTCGCCGCCTGCAAGGCTTTCGAGAGTATTGTCATCGTGGTCTGCACCGTTTGCGCAGACCATGTACACATCGTTCTGCGCCATCGCCATTATCGCAAAATCACGCTTGTCGGGCTGCTGACCACGGCGGTTGATGTTTGCCCACCAGTCGGTCATGGCGAAGCCCTCAAAGCCCCATTCCTCACGCAGTACAGTGGTGGTAAGGTCGTATCTTCCTGCAGTCCATACGCCGTTGAGCGAGCCGTAGGTGGTCATTATCGTTTTCGCACCGCCCTTTTTGATGGCTATTTCAAAGCCACGGAGATATATCTCTCTAAGCGCTCTTTCGGAGACCACGGAGTCCAGCCAATGGCGATGAGTTTCACGGTTGTTTCCGCAGAAGTGCTTTATCGTTCCCGTTACGCCTACGGAGTGAAGTCCCTTTAGCTGTGCAGCGGCTATCTCGCCTGTGAGATACGGGTCCTCGGAGAAGTACTCGAAGTTTCTTCCGTTAAGCGGGTGACGATGTATGTTCATACCCGGACCCAGCAGGCAGTCAACATTGTTTGCGGTCATCTCAAGACCCATCAGGGTGAAAAGCTCTGTCAGCAGCTCCCTGTTGAAGGTGCAGGCGAGCAGTGTTCCACCCGGCAGGCTGAATGCCTTTGTGCCGCAGTCCATCCTCATTCCCGAGGGGCCGTCGGAGCAGCATCCGCAGGGAATGCCGAAGCTTTTAAGTCCATCGGAAACTCCGCCGAATGCAGAGGCTGTACCGGGAGTTACCTTGGGACTTCCCATGCCCTCTCCACGGATGATGCAGGCAAGGTCCTCGTCCGAAAGCTGCGCCACGAACTCGGTCATGGTGTTCTTCTTGTTGTATACGTCGGCAAGCTTGATGCCCCTGTCGCCTGTATAGGGGATCTCCTCGGGTATGGCGGCTGCACGGTGGTCGAACTCCTCCTGCATGGAGAGAGGAACATCCTCGAATACGAGTTCGCCGTTTTCATTCTTCATTCGTTTGAATGGCAGCACGGGAGCCAGTGCCTGAGAAAGACGTTCCACAACGATATCCTCGGACAGGCGCTTGCTCCATATACACTTTGCGGTACGCACGTCGCTGCCCACATAGAAGTTATATTCGCCCGCCTCAAGCACACGGCAGAAGCGGTTTCCTGTTGCGCCGCTGTCGTCGTAGGAGGCAAACTCACGCAGATCAACGTTTATCTTAAGCTCCTGCGTTTCATCGGGGGCGAGGGTGTTTGTCTTTTCAAAACCGCAGAGTACCCTAGCAGGCTTGCCGAGCTTTCCCTGAGGTGCTTCGAGGTAGACCTGTACGACCTCCTTGCCGCTGAAGCTGCCTGTATTCTTTACAGAGATACCGAGCGTGGCAACAAGGGAGTTTTCTCCTGCGTGGGCGGTGTAGGTATGCGCCTTTATCCTGAATGTGGTGTAGCTCAGACCATATCCGAAGGGGAAACGCACTTTTTCTTTTGCAAAGGTCTCAAAATAGCGATAACCAACATAGATATCCTCTGCATAGAAGTCACGCTTGTTCTCGCCGAAGTAGGGGGCAGAGGGGTAGTCGCTTATGTTGTATGCGATGGTATCTGTAAGCTTACCGCTGGGGCTTACCTCGCCTGTCAGTACGGCTGCCGTACCTGTGCCGCCGACCATACCGCCCTGCCACACATACAGCACCGCCTCGGGAGAGTATCTGTCCATAAAGCCCATATCGAAAAGTGCAGGCACGTTAAGCAGCACTATCATCCTGCTGAAGTGCGCACGTACCTTTTTGAGCATGTCCTCCTCAAGGTCGGTCAGCAGGAAGGAGCCTTGCTTCTCCTTGTTGTCCATCTCCTCGCCCGCAGTCCTGCCTATTATAACTATCGCAGTATCGGAGGATCCTGCGGCGCTCTGTACAAGCTCCTCTGACAGGGGCATCTCCTCCTGACACCAGGGCTCAGAGCCCCAGCCCTCGCCGTAGTTGAAGGGGTGGTTGGAGTCCCACTCGTCGTAGGCGGAGTACAGCTCCTCGTTCAGCTTTATTCCCGCATCTCTCAGACCCTCGGGGATGGATACCACGTGGGAGACGTTTACCATTCCGCCCGAGCCTGTGCCGCTTTTGTAGTAGTGCAGCTGTATGCGTCCGAATATGGCTACCTCCCTGTTTTTGTCGAGGGGAAGCACACCATTATCGTTCTTCAGCATTACGATGCCCTCTGAAACGGCACGTGCAGAGGTCTCGCAGTATTTGTTCCAGTCAAGTGTACGTTTTTCCATAGCTTTTCTCCCGAATAAAAAGTTGATATTTATATCTTAGCATATTTGTACGTTTACGTCAATTGTTTTCTGTGTGGAAAGCTATGTCATAAAAAAAGACAGTAGTCGGCATGCTGTACCGAAAAACTCCATTGACAGTGAAATATATATTTGTTATAATATAATCAGAGAAGTGTATCAAAAAGGAGGTCGAATATGCCCACAGAAGAAAAGATCATCACGGAAGTGAGCGAGCCGCAGGTGGATGAGTCCGTAGCGGATGCATCCGCAGCAGAGCTCAGCCCTGCCGACCTGCGTTTTCAGGAGGAGCTGGAGGCACGTGATAAAAACATCCTCGCTGCGCTGGATGAGATGCTTGCACGTCAGCAGCCGCCGCAGCCCCGCCGCAGACCTCCCGAGGAGAGTGGTATAGAGAGATTCTGTATCGGAATGGTGAGAAAGGGCGCAGGAATGGTATCGCTGTCGCTGATACTGATATTTATGGGAATAGTGGTAGTGTGCTGCTTTTTCTCCGCTGACCCTGACTATCTTCTCCCGCTTAAGCTGTCACCCATAGCCGCAGTGCTGCTGGGTGTGGAGCTGCTGGTATATCATGTTATCTCGGGTAAAAAGTTCCGCATACATATTCCTGCGATAATCATTTCGGCGCTGATAATAGGCGGCTGCTGCACCATGGCGGTGGTGCTGAATAACTCCTATACCGAAAGCCGTGTGGAGTACAACAACCGTTCCATCTCCGCACAGATATATGAAAGGGGCTATCATGAGCTTCGCCATGCCGCAGATATCGCAGAGATAGAGGTGGAGGTTGACCTCAACCCCTCAGGCAGTGCAAAGCATGAGGGCATTGAATCCCTCTCCGCTGACGATGTGGTGAATATTGCGGTAACATTCTCGGGAGATTACTCAAGTCCTGCGGATTTCGTATCCGAGTGCAAGACGGTCATGGACGGCTACCGTTTCCTCGGGATACTCGTTACGTCGTTCCGCTTTGTAAGTGAAAGCAGATTCAGCACTTACAGGCTCAATATCGACGGAATGTTCATGCAGGACTACACAGAGGAGCAGCTTCTTGAAAAGGTAAGCTATGTGTATGTTGAGGATTACGATTATGTAGAGGATCTTCCTGATTTTATTGAAGAACCGGAGGAAGATGAAGAAGAACAGCCTGAGCAGGCATAAAACGAGCGGCTAATACATTAAGTGATTAGCCGAAATACAGAAAGGAATAATCAGAGTGACACAGGAAAAAAAGTCCGAGATATTCGGATGTATTCTAAGGCAGTTTCCCGATTCGGGAATATATAAGATAACACGAGTAACCGAGTGGCTCTCTACAAACGGATACTCACTTGAAAAGCTTGGTTATAAGGATTTTGCAGCGTTTGCGGAGGATTTCCCCGAGGTGTTTGCTATACACCCCTCCGAGGGCGGAAATACCTACGTGATAATCAGACCCTGGAAGTGTGCGGGCGCATGTCAGACGACAGACGGACATCCTGCGGACGCTTTTTTCGGCAATAAGGACATAATACTCAACGATGACATAATCGAGATGTCGCAGCAGTCGCTGTATGCACTGACAAAGGTGCTTGGTACAGGACTTACTGTGCAGGAGATGAAAGCGTGTATCTATGAGCGTTTTTCCGAGGCTAAGCATGACCATACGCTGAATTTCTTCGGGGAGCGTTATACATTCCCGATAGATTGCTGTACTGACGGCTTCCTTGTGAACGGAATTATCACAAAAAACCTTTCGCCAAGAGGAAAGAGCCTGTATTTCTCCTTTGAAAAGACGGCTATCTTCTATGGCGACACTGTTAAGGAAAGCGTACAGCCTGTTGCTCAGCGCAGAAACGTAAGCGATGAGGATAAAAAGCAGATATACAGACTGCTTGCAGAGCAGTTCCCGTTTGATGTGCCGCAGCACATGGCGGCGGTAAGTAAGCTGCTTACCGACAACAACATAGACCGCCAGAAATACGGCTGCTTCAAGATGAAGGAGCTGCTGGCGCAGATGGATTATCTTGACATGGAGGATGTTATCCTGGGCGGAGTTCCGCAGATAATGGTTACTCTCCGAAAGAGTGATAAATATGAGGATAAAGTTATTCTGCCACAGTATGAGGAGCAGGCTTCCGAGCCTGTTCAGACAGTTGCACTGGAAACGCTCCCTGTTCCTGAGCAGCCCCTTGACGAGTTCTGTAATCTTCCTCCGAAGCCTGTTGGTATCCTGCTGAAATTCCTGCAGGGCAGGGGTATCACCAAAACATCGCAGGAGGTGCGTGAGGAGCTTTGCGCAGACTTTGAAAAGGCAAGAGCTGACGGTATACGCTTCTACGAGGGTAAGATGATATTCCCTTGTCGTTATCTTAAATCCGATGGCGAGCCTGTGGAGCTTACTCTGAAGCGCAGCACCTACGAGGGCAAGCCATGGTTCCTTAATTATATCGATACAGCGCCGCATACTGCTGTTCCGCAGAAGATCTATCCAGGAAAGCTGCTGGAGAATTTTGCGTTTCTCGGAAGCTGGTCGAGCTTTCTTTCCGAGCTTGCTGAAAAGGCAGTGCCTGAGGAGTGGGATTTTGCAGATTCCATGAACAAGGACCTGCATATCCTTATCCAGTACATCAAGTATACTTTCTACCGTCTTACCAAGGAGAACAAGATCTGTATCTCTGAGGACGGGCAGCTTGCCGCATTCAATACGGGACTTGTTGACAGGCACTATGACGACCTGTATGCATGCTTTGTTCCCAATGAACAGAATACGGAAACAAAATGGAAGTTTGCCTGCATCTGTACCGCAGCATCAAGGGGCATGGGTAA
>JAFSHE010000115.1 GCA_017440445.1 Oscillospiraceae bacterium
ATATATGTAAGATTATCACACAAAGAGAAAGCTTGTGTTCCGATAGAGGTAACATTATCGGGTATAGTTATTTCTGTAAGAGCGGTACATTCATAGAACGCCCAATCTCCGATAGAGGTAATGCTGCTCGGAAGCGTTATCTCTTTAAGGCTAGTGCAGTTGTAAAACATTCTGCCGCTGATAGAAGTGATGCTATTCGGAATGGTGATATTTGTCAGAGATGAACAATCTGCAAAAGCACTATGACCAATAGACGTAACGCTATTTGGAATAGTTATATTTTCGATAGATGAGCAATATTCAAAAACACTATCGCTAATGGCGGTAACACCATCGGGTATAATTATTTCGCCAGTAGCATTTTCAGCACAATCAACAAGTACACCGTTTTCAATAGTAAGGATACCATCGTTTAGATTTAGTGGTTGGTTTGATTCAGAGGTGGTGTTGCTTTTGTTTTCGCTTTCACATCCTGTGTATGTGCAAGTCATTAAAACCGCCGCCAATACCAAAGCTAATTTCTTCTTCATAGTTTTACCTCGTATTCATGTAATTGTAAAAATATTTTACAATTACATTATACAACAAACGCATACTAAAATCAATACAAAAACACAAAAAAGCCGCCGATATTTCGGCGGCTTTGCTGTTTTATTCAACCGTAACAGACTTCGCGAGGTTTCTCGGCTTATCCACATCGTTGCCCTTGAGCACCGAGGTGTAGTAAGCTATCAGCTGCAGCGGTACGACTGCTGTCATGGGCGCGAGGATATCGGGGCATTCCTCAAGCTCGATAACATAATCCGCAGCGTCACTGTCGATGGAGATACCATTTGCGCACACAGCGATAACATACGCGCCGCGCGCCTTCATTTCCTTCATGTTGCTGATGGTCTTTTCAACCAGCGCACGCTGTGTCACCACCGCGATAGCGGGCATACCCTCTGTAATAAGGGAGATAGTGCCGTGCTTAAGCTCGCCTGCGGCATAGCTCTCGCTGTGGATATAGCTTATCTCCTTAAGCTTTAAGCTGCCCTCCATGCTGAGCGCGTAGTCAAGACCTCTGCCGATGTACAGCAGGCTCTCTGCGTTGACGAGAGTAGACGCAGCGTACTGCGACTTCTCTTCAAGCTTCACAGCCTCACCGATGCGCTCGGGCATCTTCAGAAGCTCAGCTGTAAGCTCGCGGCACTTTGCCTCGTCAATAGCGCCGTTTGCAAGCGCGATAGAGAACGCGAGCAGATACATTACAGCGATCTGCACCATGTAAGCCTTAGTTGAGGCAACCGCGATCTCAGGGCCTGCAAGGGTGTAGATGAGCATATCAGCCTCGCGCGCAATGGAGCTGCCCTTTGCGTTTACGATAGCAAGCGTCTTTGCGCCGAGCTCCTTTGAGAGCCTCAGAGCAGCAAGGCTGTCTGCGGTCTCGCCCGACTGGGAGATTATAATTACAAGATCGTCCTTTGTGACGAGGGGATTTCTGTATCTGAATTCGGACGCGATATCAACGTTTACGGGAACTCTTGCAAGCTCCTCGATGATGTATCGGCCGACAAGGCCTGCGTGCATTGCCGTACCGCAGGCTACCACATGGATATTGCGGAAGCCGCGCAGCATATCAAGCGTGATACCGCATTCGCTGAGGTCGGGCATGCCGTCTGTGATCCTGGGCATGATAGTTGTCCTTACTGCCTCGGGCTGCTCGTGTATCTCTTTAAGCATAAAGTGAGCGTAGCCCTGCTTTTCAGCAGCGTTCTGATCCCAGTCCGCGTGCATTACAGGTTTGTTCAGCTTGTTGTAGTGCAGATCGTAGATATTCGTTCCGTAAGGCGAGAGCACAGCTATCTCGTTAGGCTCCAGCAGATAGTAGTCGCGTGTGTAGTTCAGTATCGCGGTAACGTCGGAGGCGATGAAGCTCTCCTCCTTGCCGAGACCCACTATAAGCGGACTTTCCTTTCTGACAGCGAAAACAGTATTGGGGAAGTCGCGGAACATTATTCCCAGCGCGAA
>JAFSHE010000116.1 GCA_017440445.1 Oscillospiraceae bacterium
CATAAAGCAGGTATCAGCCGAGCTTACCGAGCGCCCGATGCTTATCCCCTGCGGCACGCCCTTCGGGGTGAAACTGAAAACGGACGGAGTTATGGCGGTATCCGTAAAGGAAGGCTCTCCCGCCGCAAAGGGCGGCATAAAGCAGGGAGATATCATCATCTCCGTAAACGGACAGGCGGTAGGCTCAAACAGCGAGCTTAGCTCCGCAATACAGCTATGCCCCGAAATGTGCGAAATAATCCTGAAACGCGGCGACAGCGAAAAGCTGGTAAAGGCTCAGCCATACACTGACTGCGGTATTTACAAGATAGGGATATGGGTGCGTGACAGTGCGGCAGGCCTCGGTACGATGACCTACTTCGACCCCGAAACAGGCGGCTTCGGAGGGCTGGGGCATCCCGTAAGCGACGTTACCACGGGTGAGCTTATGCCACTTTCAAGCGGAGAGGTTACCCGTGCCGAGATAACAGGCATAATCAGGGGCATCGAGGGCGACCCGGGAGAGCTTTGCGGCACTCTGCTTTCGGGCAGCGGGATAGGTTCGCTTTCGCTCAACACCGAGTGCGGGATATTCGGCAGTGCGGAGAATTCTCCCTCAGACAGCGAGGCTATTCCCATGGCATTCAGGCAGGAGGTGCATACAGGCAGCGCAACGCTGCTGACCACCGTCAACGGCACCGAGCCGAGGGAATACGACATCGAGATAGAGCACATCAGCGTGATGGACATGAAAAGCTCCAAAAGCATGGTGATACGCATAACCGACCCCGAGCTTCTCGGGCAGACAGGCGGCATAGTCTGTGGCATGAGCGGAAGTCCCATCATACAGGACGGACGGCTTGCGGGCGCAGTGACGCATGTATTTCTGAACGACCCCGAGCGTGGCTATGCGATATTCTGCGAGACCATGGCAGAGGCAGCGGAAAAGGGCGCTGCATGATATCCGCGCAGCGCAGATAACAAAAAAATCGGGCGAACATCGTTCGCCCGAACTGTTTTATGTCATTTATTTTCGTCCTTGGGTTTAGCACGTTTTTCAACCTTTTTGTAGAGGTATATCTCACGCTTGACAGGGACCTTAACGCTGCCCGCCTTTACGTAGTTTGCCGCTGAATGTTCAAATCTTACGGTCTTAAGCTGACCCTTGTGCGAAAGCATCACGATAAGAGAGATGATAAGCCCTATGACAAGGGCGATTATGATAAGCGTCATATTATGTACCTGCCTTTCCCGTCATATAATTCCCATCATCTGCAGAAGCAGCATGATACCATAAGCCGCAGCTCCGAAAATTCCCCAGAAGATGAAGAACCAGCGCCAGAATTTTCCCATATCCGTGGGGAGGTCTCCGACGAATTTTCCCGTCTGTCCGTTCATCGCAAACAGGTATTTCTGTCCGTTCCAGGTGGTGTTGAGTATCCATACGGGACACAGCACATACTTCACTGAAGCGTCGCTGAGCTGTATGGACTCGCTCTCCTGTGTGACAGTGTCGTAATCGGTAACGGTCCTTCTCAGCTCGTCACGCACGCTCTGCTGTACACGGTCGTTTGCACGAGCCTCGCTCTGCTCTGCCGTTACATCGTACTTATCCGCAAGATATCCCGAAAGATACGCTGTATCAAAGGGCTTGCAGTCATTGAAATCAAACGGCTCGATGGACTCCATCAGGGCGTCGGGCATCTTCTCCGAGCCGTCAACGGGGACATTCTCAAAGCTCATGCTGCCACCACGGGTAACGCTGTAATACTTTGTTTCCTTGTAGTCGTAGTTTGCATCGTCCCAGCGGCGGACTTTCGTACACTTGTACATTATCTTCGCATCCGCATTGGTGTTGAACATCCAGAAGGGTACGTACACGGATTTTATCTCGTCGATGTGGTTCTCGTCCTTGAATGCCGCAGGAAGCAGGAACTTGCCCTCAAGGTGCTTTTTCAGCGCAGAAACAGCAGCCTCCTTATCAAGCCTGAAGGGAATAACAAGGTCGGGACGCAGGTCGTCCGCAAACTGACCCGACATTACAACAGGGCTGTCGCAGTAAGGACAGCTTGTGGCGCCTGTGGTGCTGTCAGCCACTATCTGTCCCGCACAGGAGTTACAGGTGTACACCAGCATGCCGTCGGCCTCGCCCTCGCCCCATTCGCCGCCCGGAGTGGCGCCCCAGTTCATCTCCTCGGCAGAGGTGTCGTTTATCTCCTCATTGTAGTTCTTGACCGTTTCCATGTCAAAGGATGTGTCGCAATAAGGACACTTCATCTGC
>JAFSHE010000117.1 GCA_017440445.1 Oscillospiraceae bacterium
AGCTGCATTATTATATGAAGAGCAAGGGCTTTTCGGAGGATGAGCTGGCTTCCGCGGCGCTTCTGGTGCGCAACAACAACCGTGTTTATGATAAATTCCGCCATCGTGTGATGTTCCCGATATTTGATACGCGAGGAAATATCATCGCATTCGGAGGAAGAGCGCTGGCGGCAGACGCACCTGCGAAGTATCTCAACAGTGACGAGACTTTCGTGTTCCAGAAGAGGGAAACGCTGTTTGCGCTGAATTACGCAAAGAACTCCAAGGCGGATTATTTCATCCTGTGCGAGGGCTACATGGATGTTATAGCCATGCATCAGGCAGGCTTCAACAGTGCAGTGGCAACGCTGGGAACTGCGATAACGCCAAGCCAGGCAAGGCTCATCGGAAGAATGGGCAAGAGCGAGGTCATCCTTTCCTACGATTCGGACGGTCCCGGTCAGAAAGCGGCTTCCAGAGGCATAAACCTGCTTACGGAGGCAGGCGTAAAGGCGCGTGTGCTGAATATGACAGGCGCCAAGGATCCCGATGAATTTATACGCAAATACGGTGCGGAGGCATTCGCACATCTTATAGAAAAATCAGGCGGCGCAATAGATTACGAGCTGGGCAAGCTCAGCAACGGGCTTGATCTTGTGAACCGTGATGAGGATCGCTCGGCGTACCTCAAAAAAGCGGTGGTATTCCTTGCACAGATACAGAATCCGCTGGACAGGGATGTTTATATCTCACGTACTGCGGAAACTGCGCGTATTCCTGCCGAAACAGTGCGTTTTGCGGTGAATACCGAGATCAACCGCCAGAAAAAACGGGACAAGCGTGACGAGTTCAGAAATCTCGTTTCTCCCCGTAATACAGATAAGATAAATCCGCAGTCCGCAAAGCTTCCCAGAGAGGAAAAGGCAGAGCGCGGAATACTGTGCTTTCTCTACAATAATCCCGATAAGCTGGAGTATATCGAAAAGAGCCTGACGGGCGGCTTCGTTACGGAGTTCAACCGCCGTGTTTTTGATAACATGAAAGGCAGGATATCCCGTGGCGATACCCTTGATATGACAGGCTTCAACGAGGAATTTGAAAGCGCAGAGATGGGCAGAATAACAGGTATCCTGAATGATTTTGCCGCATTTGCTCACGATATACAGGCTCTCGGAGACTATATAAAGATATTAAACGACTACTCGGAGAGCAATAAAAATATGACCGCAGGCGCTATGTCCGCAGACGAGCTGCTTGCATTCGCACAAAAGCAAAAGGAGAAGAAAAGCTAATGACAGAGAACACAACTAATTCGGCAGCGCTGCGTGAACTGCTGAATCACGGGCGCGAAAAGGGAAGCCTCACCACAAAGGAGATAACCGATGTGCTGGAGGAGCTGAACTTTGACGCAGATCAGATAAACGGGCTTTATGAGGAGCTGGACAGCCTCAGCATAAAGATCGTTGACGATTACACGGCAGATCTTGATATCGACAACATTCTGGAGCTTGCCGAGAGCGAGGATTATGACGACAGCTACGATACCGACGGTATGCTGGCGGATGACTCGGTCAAGCTGTATCTGAAGGAGATCGGACGCATCCCTCTGCTTACCACCGAGGAGGAGATAAAGCTTGCGGAGCGCATGGCGACAGGCGATCCCGCCGCTAAGAAGCGACTGAGCGAAGCAAACCTCCGTTTGGTAGTAAGTATCGCGAAGAAATATGTCCGCAGGGGAATGCAGTTCCTGGATCTTATCCAGGAGGGCAACCTCGGTCTTATCAAGGCGGTGGACAAGTTCGATTATACCAAGGGCTTCAAGTTCTCCACCTATGCGACATGGTGGATAAGACAGTCCATTACAAGAGCAATAGCGGATCAGGCGCGTACCATCCGTATTCCCGTACATATGGTGGAGACCATCACCAAGGTAAAGAAGATGCAGAGCCAGCTCCTCCATGAGAATGGCTATGAGCCCTCTGAAGATGAGATAGCAGAGCAGCTGGGAATGACCACCGATAAGGTTCGTGAGATAATCCGCATAGCTCAGGATCCTGTTTCTCTGGAGACTCCCATAGGCGAGGAGGAGGACAGCCACCTTGGCGATTTCATCCCCGATGAAGACGCACCCGCACCTGCAGACGAAGCCTGCAACAGCGTGCTCAAGCAGATGCTGGGCGAGGTGCTGGATACTCTTACCGAAAGAGAGAAGCGCGTTATCATCCTGCGTTTCGGTCTTATCGACGGCAGACAGCGTACTCTCGAAGAGGTGGGACAGGAGTTTCTGGTAACACGCGAGCGTATTCG
>JAFSHE010000118.1 GCA_017440445.1 Oscillospiraceae bacterium
CAATCGCAGACGGCAGTAATTCCAAGGATGCCGTCTGGAGCGTCAACACCGAAAAGGAATATCACGAAAGCAAGCAGACGAAGGGTAAAGAGAAGACCTCCGCGATAGCAGATGGCTATTTCCGAAGCAGATCGGGCTCGCTGTTTCTGATGCTTCTGGCAATTATCGCTGTCGGATATTTTATAATCTTCCCATCAAGCGGTATGTATACCTCCGATTGTTTTGATTCGCTGCTGTGGGCAAATGCCTCGTTTGAATCGGGCGAGGTCTTTTCCGAGAATTATTCCTACGCTGCGTTACTTCCCTTTGGTGCACAGCTGTGGATGACTCCGCTGATAGCTATATTTGGTATGACTATGAAAACGCAGATTATCAGCATGGTTATATTTATGCTGATTTTCGTGGCATCTGTTATTTTCCTTTGCCGCTCACTTAAGTGGAGTACACCGTGGTGTGCCGTGGCTCTGTTTTCTGTAATGCTGATGCTTTCTTCCAGCCGTTATCTTCTGGAAATAATGTGGTGTCACGTTATCTATTACAGTATAGGTCTGACCCTGCTCTTTCTGTGCCTTGGACTTGCGGCAAGGCTGAGTCGGTATACCCGGGATGAGATTAGGCAATCTCCGTGGAAGCTGTTGCTGCTGACTCTGGGGCTGTCGCTTCTTTCTGTGGGCGCGGCAACCGACGGACTTCAGGTCATTGTCCTGTCGCTTATACCGACAGCAGGAGCGGTCGCGATGAGCATAATGCTCGATGACACCCGATTGCTTTCAGAGAATAATACGGGGGCGTATATTTCTATTGGCGCAACGGTTATCGGTGCTGTGGTGGGATTGCTTGTTCTCAATAGCCTCAAGGGTGATATCACCGCCGGGTATGCAGAGGCTTTCTCTGATTATTCCGCCATCGGTCAGTGGACAGGAAACGCACAGAGGTTTTTCGAGCAGTATTTCTCGCTCTTAGGCATCAGTATCAATGGCGAGATACCTTTTGCAAGTCTCGATTCTGTTTTCATTATCATCCGTATCATCACCGGTTTTCTGCTATTAATACTCCCTGCTGTTGGTCTGCTTTCCTTTGGAAGCAAGGGCGATAAAGACACCCGCATGGCGGTGTCGGCTCACTTCATTACCTCGGCAACCATTATGCTTGTGTTTATCTGCGGCGCGCTGTCAGGTGCGAGCTGGCGACTGACTCCTATGCTCGGCAGCGCTGTAATTGCCTCGATTGCTACGATAAAGTGGATTTTGCCAAGATTTAGAGTAAGCACCAAACGATTTGCTGCTTTAGCGCTGGTTGTCATCCTGTCGTGCAGTTACCTGTCTGCCACAGAAATGCTTTCTATGGATAGAGAATACGGCAGAGATAATGCATTTTACTACCTTGCGGAAGAGCTTGAAGAACGCGGTCTTACATACGGCTATGCGACCTTCTGGAACGCATCAACGGTGACGATGGCATCAGACTCAGCCGTAAAGGTACGAAGTGTTCAGATAGAAAACAACACTCTCACCCCATATCAGTATCAATCTATGGATTACTGGTTCGATAACCAGACGGGACAGCAGGAATACTTCGTAGCGCTTGAATATGACGAGTATTATCAGATAGAGGTCACGGATTATTGGAACTATCTCATGTCAGAAAAATATGTAGATCAGTTCGACTGCGGAAATTACCGTGTCACCGTCTTTGATTCGAATATTTTTATATACGGCTGATATTTAAAAGGCAGAGCAAAGGATTAACTCCCCTGCTCTGCCTTTTTGCATTATGAATACTGCCACCACGGATTGACGGTAAAAATAATTTATGCTATTTTTAGTTTTGCAGGAACAATATATACATTTCTCTGTCGTTATAAAATAGAGAGAACTTCTCTCGGGAAGGAGAAATGAAAAATGCCATTAAAAATCAAGCGAAAGAACGGCGAGGTCACGGATTTCATCAACTCGGAGTATCTTCCGGCGTACTACTTCATCCCCAAAGAGATACTCGACAAGTGCGGTCAGAAGTTGAACAGCATACCGAGAAACATCAGGCAGGTTGTCAGCAGCTGGGATGCCATCGAAACAGTCGAAAGTGATCTGTTTGCCCAGTGCATTATTGA
>JAFSHE010000119.1 GCA_017440445.1 Oscillospiraceae bacterium
ATCCCCTGCCTTGACGTGCGTAACGGCAAGGTGGTAAAGGGCGTAAATTTCGAGGGCGTAAAGGATGTGGGCGATCCTGTCGAGCTTGCTATCCAGTATAACAAGCAGGGCGCAGACGAGATAGTTTTCTATGACATCACCGCCTCTTATGAGGGCAGGGGAGTAATGCTTGATGTTGTAAGGCGCACTGCGCAGCAGGTTTTTGTGCCCCTGTGTGTCGGTGGCGGAATTGCAACGGTAGATGATTTCCGTGATACGCTGAGAGCAGGTGCAGACAAGGTGTCCGTAAACTCTCAGGCGGTGAAAAATCCTAAGCTTATCAGCGATGCGGCGGAGATATTCGGCAGCCAGTGCGTTGTTGTCGGCATTGACGCTAAGCGCAACGAAAAAGGTGGCTACTCTGTGTTCATCAATGGCGGTCGAGTTGATATGAACCTCGACCTCGGTGATTGGGTAAAGGAGATCGAGCAGCGTGGTGCGGTCGAAATATGCCTTAATTCCATCGACACTGACGGAGTACGTGGCGGATTTGACATCGAAATGCTGAATTTCGTCTGCGAGCGTGTGAATATCCCTGTTATTGCAAGCGGAGGCTGCGGGGCTATAAATCACTTCTCTGAGGTGTTTGAGCAGACGAATTCCTCTGCGGCTCTTGCTGCTTCACTGTTCCATTTCGGTGAGCTTACCGTAGGTGAGGTAAAGGATTATCTGAAGAAAAAGAATATTGCGGTGAGGTAAAGATGGGACTTATTGAAGAAACAAACGAGCTTATGCTGGATTTTGACAAGCTTGCCAAGATATCTCCCGATAACAGGGTAATCCCTGTTGCTGTGCAGAATCTGCATACCAAAGAGGTAATTCTTGTAGCTTATGTCAATGAGGAATCCTTAAAGGAGAGCATAAAGCAGAGAAAGGCGATATTCTGGAGTACATCCCGCAACAAGCTGTGGTACAAGGGTCTGGAGTCGGGAAATACATTTACACTGCACCACATATTTGTAAATTGCGAACAGAATTCACTGGTATTTCAGGTAACTCCCGACAAGGGAAATATCTGCCACACAAGCTGGAACGGAGTTGCAAACAACTGCTACTATCGCGAGCTTGACATGGATACAATGAAGCTTATTAATCTTAATGAAGTAAAGGAGAACTAAAATGCAGGCATTCAAGGATATGTATGATGTTATCGTAGACCGCAGAGCTAATCCTCAGGAGGGTAGCTACACCTGTTATCTTTTTGAGAAGGGTCTTGACAAGATTCTGAAGAAGTGCGGCGAGGAATGTACAGAGATGGTCATCGCTGCAAAAAATGCCGATAAGGAAGAGCTTGTAAATGAGATAAACGATCTTCTTTACCACATGGAGGTCCTTATGGCACAGTGCGGAGTTACTGTTGAGGATGTTGAAAAGGTAATGGAGGAGCGTGCTGCAAAGATAGGTAATCTCAAGCAGTTCCATGTAAGCGACCATAATACATAAGCTATGGAGATAACAAAGCTTATTGACGAGTACGGCGACGATATATTCGCACTTGCTCTTATTGTTACAAAAGATTTTGATTCTGCGAAGCAGGTTTTTGTAAAGACGACAACTGCGTACAGTGAGTTATCTGATGAAGCGGTTATGTTGGATATTGTCAACAGAGCCTACACTGAATGTGCGGAGGCTGACAGTAACGAAGGCGCAACCACATTAACAGGTGTGGAGCTTGATGCAAAACGTCAGACGGTACTGGAGGAAGTCCTGAAGCTCGGCGAGATGACCAGAACAGTCATCCATTTGTTCTATGAGAACGATCAGATAGATGAGGATATTGCTGCGATAACAGGTCTGACTGAAAAGCAGGTAACAGATATTCTTTCCGGCCTGCCTGCTGACCTTGCAGATCAGCTTGAGGAGCACTATAAGTCTATCTGTACTAAGATAAAAGCAGAGGACAGGCTTAAAGCATACGTCATACGCTCTGTGACTTCGGGAAACAAGCGCATGTTTGAAGTAGGTAAGGATGCTGCCCCTGTACACAGATGGAAAACAAGTCAGAAGGTCATAGTATGTGTTTCGGCGCTTATTATTACGATTTTGATATGTATCGTTATACCGCTGCTTCAGCAGTATCTTGATATGCGTGAGCGTGAGGGGTACTCCTCTTACGAGAATCTTTCATCAGGTGAAAGCTTTTATATTGATGAAGAATCAGAGGATTGATAAAAAATTTTCAAAATATATTGCTTTTTGCTGCAAAATGCGCTATAATAGAAACAGTGGGTTTTTCGTAAACCGTGGGAGGTATCTCCCTAATATAAACATAAAAGGAGAATAAACAAATGTTAGTTTCTGCAAAAGAAATGCTGAACAAGGCTCGTGAGGGCAAGTATGCCGTAGGTCAGTTCAACATCAACAACCTTGAGTGGACAAAGGCAATCCTGCTCACAGCTGAGGAGCTGAAGTCCCCTGTTATCCTTGGTGTATCTGAGGGCGCAGGCAAGTGTATGTGTGGCTACACAACAATCGTAGGCATGGTAAATGGTATGATCAACGAGCTGGGTATCACAGTTCCTGTTGCACTTCACCTTGACCATGGCTCTTTCGAGGGCGCAAAGGCTTGCATCAATGCAGGCTTCTCCTCCATCATGTTTGATGGCTCTCACTATCCCATCGAGGAGAACATCGCTAAGACAACTGCTCTCGTAAACGCTTGTGACGTTCTCGGCATCTCTCTTGAGGCTGAGGTTGGTTCTATCGGCGGCGAGGAAGACGGCGTTGTTGGTATGGGCGAGTGTGCTGATCCCAACGAGTGCAAGGCTGTTGCAGATCTCGGCGTTACAATGC
>JAFSHE010000120.1 GCA_017440445.1 Oscillospiraceae bacterium
CTGATACCATATAATTTATCAAAAACATATAAATATTTCCCATTCGTGGGTAACTGATTGATTATAATATAGCAAAAATCTTTTTCGCTCAAATTAGACAAAATAAGCCTCTGTAAATACAGAGGCTTATTTATTTGCCGAAAAGTGAATAATAAGATAAATACATAAATGAATGCTTTTATAGGAGGGATAATAAGATAAGATATATACAATCATATATTTCTAACATTGCCTTTCCAAAAAGTTTAGAAGGTGTTGACCATTATGCTGATTGTTTTGATTTAGAAAGTATATTGTATCGATTTGATGATATGGAATGGACAGCTCCAAAATGGTGCAAGCAAGGCGATATCGTATTTTTTATGCATTCTAAAACGTCTTTTGCTACCATTCGTCGTTTGTATCATCAGTTACTTAGAGAGAAATCCTTATACACAAATGGAAAATTTCAACGAATACTGGGTGCTTTGCAACGGGGAGAAGAACTATATAGTAAGTATGGAGGAAAAATTTTTGCGATTGCATTAGTATCAGGGGAATTACAATATGATTGTGCTGATATACAAATTTATCAGCATTGGAAAAGCCAAATTTATGTACCTATAGACAAGATTTATATATTTGAGCATCCTATTGATATTTCTCAATTTCGTTCTGTAATTACTATATCAAATCAAAGTAGTATTACTCCTGTATTTGGAAATGAGTTTAAATTTCTCAAATCGTTGATTGTTGAAAAAGAAGAACAAGTACCAAGTTATTTGCTTGATGCTGAAGCTGAAATTGTACCTCTTTCTAAAATCAATGACAATAATTGGTTATCGATTCTTAATAAACATAGAAGAAGTTTTTTCTTAGAAATACAATTTCGTACTTTTTATGTTGATAGATTGTTAAGTATGCTTGGTGATAATAAGACTTTTTTTCGAGAATGTGTATGTTTCAAGCATGGTTTTTCGGCATCTTATGTTGATAATGTAATTAAATTTAATGGGAATTATTTGCCTGTAGAAGTAAAATTATCTGTAAAGGTAGAGCGTGATCTTGTTGGACAAGTTTCAAGATATTGTAATTTGCAGAGTTTAGCGCTGTCGAAAAACAAAATAATCAATTCAAATATTTATAGTAATTACATATTGATAATTGACACAGATAATGTATATTTATATAATGATAACAACAAAGAAATTGAATTAATTATGGATTTGGATGAGTTACAATTAGTTGAAGATATTCTAAAATTAAGAAATATTATTTCTATGAAAATCAACTAAAACAAGATTTCTATATCGTTACTTGACAACCTTACAAAATCATGTTATACTAAAATAGTTGAATAAAGGCTGTGACAAGAAACAGTAGATATTGCGGATACTCCAGAGAGGCGGCGCTTGGTGCAAGTCGCTGTTGAAGCTTTATCGAACCCGTCTTTGAGCTTCGTCCCGAACGGTGTTTACCCCCAGTAGGCGGCGGCGGTCTCCCTCCGTTATCGGGGAAGGAGTGCGGAGCGTATGCTCCGAATTCAGGTGGTACCACGGACTTGGTAAGTTCGCCCTGAGCCTTTTTGGCTCGGGGCTTTTTTATTACAAAATAACGGAATCGTAGGGCGGGAGAGCCTGCCTGCTCCTGTAAAGAAAGGACACAAACACTATGAAACTTGACAAGCTTGTAGGCGAGCGCTTTAAGGAGCGTCCCTCCGACTGCAACATCGACAGCCATGCACTGATGGTTCGTGGCGGCTATATGAAGTATGTTGCAAACGGCATCTACTCCAGCTATATGCCCCTTAAGAGAGTTACACGCAAGATCGAGCAGATCATCCGTGAGGAGATGGACGCTATCGACGGACAGGAGGTAATGTTCCCTGTTGTAATGCCCGCCACCATGTGGCAGGAGTCGGGAAGATATGAGAGCATCGGCAGCGAGCTGCTGCGCTTCTCCGACAGAAACAGACAGCCCATGGTCCTCGGTATGACCCATGAAGAGGCTGCTGTGCATCTCGTTCGTGAGTATGCAAACAGCTACACAAAGTATCCCTTCATGATCTATCAGATACAGACAAAGTTCCGTGATGAGGCTCGTCCCCGTGGCGGTCTTATCAGAGTTCGTGAGTTCACCATGAAGGACGCTTACTCCTTCCACACCTCTCAGGAGGATCTTGAAGAATACTACTACCGCTGCCACAAGGCTTATGAGCGCATCTACGCAAGAGCAGGCATCCCCGAGGTCATCTCTGTTGCGTCTGACAGCGGAATGATGGGCGGCAGCGTTTCTCACGAGTTCATGCTGCTTACTCCCATCGGTGAGGACAGCATCGCTATCTGTAAGAAGTGCGGCTACCGTGCAAATATGGAGGCTGCTGCAAGCATCATTGAGAATACAAAGGACGCTGTTTCAGAGGAGCTTAAGGAGGTATATACTCCCAACATCCACACCATCGAGGAGATATGCGACTTCCTGAAGATGCCCCTTGAAAAGAGCTGCAAGGCTGTTGTATATCAGAAGAACCACGATGACAGCTTTGTTGTTATATTCATCCGTGGTGATCTTGACATCAACGAAACAAAGCTTACAAACTACCTCGGCTGTGATGTTCACCCCGCAGTTATCACTGAGGAGTGCGGTCTTAACGCAGGCTATATCGGCCCTGTTGGTCTTAAGATAAACGGCGACTTCACCGTGCTGTACGACAAGTCCCTTGAGAATACAAATAACCTCTCCTGCGGCGCAAACAAGGAGGAGTATCACCTGACAGGTCTTGATATTTCCCGTGATGTGGGCGAGGTAGAGTATCATGATTTCGCAAAGATCATCGAGGGCGGTATCTGCCCCGAGTGCGGAGAGCATGAGATCACTGTTTCCCGTGGTATCGAGGTGGGCAACATCTTCCAGCTTGGCACAAAGTATTCCAAGTCCATGGGCATGACCTATCTTGACAAGGACGGCAACGCTCAGACTCCCATCATGGGCTGCTACGGCATCGGTGTGGGACGTCTTGCGGCTTCCGTGTGCGAGGTACACCATGACGATTACGGTCCTATCTGGCCTATGCCTATCGCTCCCTGGCAGGTGCATATATGCGCAGTAAGAGCGGATGATGCAGAGGTCAAGGAGAAGGCAGACGCACTGTACAACGAGCTTCAGAGCCGTGGCGTAGAGGTGATCTACGATGACCGTGCAGCAGTAAGCGCAGGTGTAATGTTCAGCGACGCTGACCTGCTTGGCTGTCCTCTCAGACTTATCGTAAGCCCCAGAAACCTTAAGGACAACGTTATCGAGATCTCCGCAAGAGATAAGAGCTTCAGCGAGAAGCTTGCTCCCGAGGCAGTTGCAGACAGAGTTCAGGAGCTTATCAAGGAAATGATGGCTGTCAAGGAATAATTTATAAAAAAAAAAGGCGGATACTCTCCGCCTTTTTTGTATATCTCAGGAAAAATGTGCCATACTATCTGTAACGAACAACCGAAAGGAGAATTTTATGGATATCAAAGGCACAAGGACAGAGGCAAATCTTATGTCCGCATTTGCGGGCGAAACTCAGGCACGCAGCAAGTACACGTATTTTGCGGAGGCTGCGAGGAAAGAGGGCTTCGAGAAGATTGCGGAGATATTTGAGGCGACCGCTGAAAACGAGCGTTCACACGCATTTATGTGGTTCGAGCTTTTAGGCGGAATGACCAACACAACAGGGAACCTCAAAAATGCCGCCTCGGGCGAGCATTTCGAGTGGGAGGATATGTACCGAAGATTTGCCGAGGAGGCAGAGCAGGAGGGCTTCAAGGATATCGCAAGGAAATTCCGTCAGGTGGCGGATATCGAGGCGTGGCACGAAAAGAGGTTTTTACAGCTCCTCAGCAACACTGAGCTTCAGCAGGTGTTCGAGCGCACATCAGAGGTGATGTGGGAGTGCCGCAACTGCGGGCATCTCGTTATCGGCAAGAAAGCTCCCGAGAAATGCCCTGTATGCTCCTATCCCAAAAGCTATTTCCAGATACACTCAGAGGAATACTGATATATCACGCACAAAGCCTCCCTGCGTTAGCAGGGAGGCCTATATTATATGGAAGAAGATTTAAATTACATCAGCTTGTTGTAAAGCTCTGTTATCTCCTCAACGGAGGTATCTCTGGGGTTGCCGGGACGGCAAGCGTCATCAAATGCAGACTGCGCGAGGAAGGGAATATCCTCGGGCTTTACTATCTCCTTCAGGTCAGCGGGGATGCCAACGTCGATGGAGAGCTGCTTAACTGCGTCGATAGCTGCCTTTCTGTACTCCTCCTGAGACATGCTCTCTGTACCCTTTACACCCATAGCCTTTGCGATATCTCTGTACTTCTCGCCTGTGCAAGGAGCATTGTACTCCATTACAGTAGGAAGGATGATAGCGTTTGCAACACCGTGGGGGGTATCATACAGCGCACCGAGGGGGTGAGCCATGGAGTGAACGATACCAAGACCTACGTTGGAGAAGCCCATACCAGCAACATACTGACCGAGAGCCATATCCTCACGTCCCTCGGGAGTGTTCTCAACAGCTCCGCGCAGTGAACGTGCGATTATCTCGATAGCCTTGA
>JAFSHE010000121.1 GCA_017440445.1 Oscillospiraceae bacterium
AAGATCGTGGCTGACGAAAAGATCGAGAGCCTCGCTGAGGTAGTTCAGGACAGCCGCCGCTTTACTGCAAAGATCTGCGGTCCTCAGCGCGAGGTCATGAATGCTCTTCGCTCTGTTCAGGGCGTTACAAGAGTTGAGGTAACAGGCGAGCGCGAGCTTGACAGCTATACTTACATTATCGAAGCCGCACCGGGTGTGGATATCAGAAAGCCCCTGTTCTTTGAAATGAGCAAGCAGGGAAAGCCTATCATCGGTCTTGAAGCGGCGCAGATGAATCTTGAAGAGATATTTATCAGAATTATGGACAAGTCCGAGGAAGGGGGAAGAAAATAATGCTCGCAATATACAAAAAGGAAATGCGCACTTATTTCACCACACCTCTCGGATATGTATTCCTCGGAGTATTCCTGGCGGTATCGGGATTTGTGTTCGCAATGTCTACATACTATTCCCAGACCTCTGACGTGTCGGGATATTTCCAGACAATGATACTTGGATATGTGGTTATCGTGCCAATTCTCACAATGAGAGGCTTTGCCGAGGAGAGACGTGCCTGCACAGAACAGCTGCTCCTCACCGCGCCTATATCCATTACGGGTATGGTATTTGCAAAATTCCTTGCAGCGTTCACTATGTTCGGCGGATCTGTGCTTGTAAGCTGCCTCTACTACCTGCCTCTGTTCAACTACGGCACACCTAATGTTGGCAAGGCTGTGGGATGCCTCATTGCTATGCTGCTTATCGGTATGTGCTTTATCGCAGTCGGTATGTTTATCTCCACCCTGACCGAAAGCACCGTTACCGCTTGCATCGGCACTATGGGTACACTTCTCGTGCTCTCCGCAACATCAATTTTCAACAATATTATCGACTCCTACTTCATCCGCAAGGTGCTGAGCTGGGTGTCTATCTACTCCCGTTTTGACAACTTCGTTTACGGCGAGTTTGACATTGCCGCAACCGTTTACTATATTTCCATAACTGCGATATTCCTGTTCCTCAGCGTTCGCGTTTATGAAGGCAGAAGATACGCATAAGGAGGGCTGACATGAGACGAAATTTCCTTAAAAGCAAAAAGTTCAAGTACGGCTCCCTTGCTACAGTTTTTACAGCCGCATTTGTTGCGTTCGTTGTGATCTTCAATATCATCTTCACAGCTCTCGGCGACAAGTATATGTGGCGGGTTGATATGACAAAGGAGCAGGTGTTCACCCTTTCCGAGGAAGCGAAGGAGATCATGTCCGACATCACTGAAGAGGTAAACATCTACTTCGCCAGCGAGCCGGATGTGCTTCTTACAGGTAACTACTCCGCTTTCACCAGATTTGTATACACTACAGCTCTTCAGCTTGAGGAAGAGTTCCCCAACATTCACGTTCATTGCGAAAATGTTGAGAAGAATCCCGAATTCTTCCGCGAGTTCTATAACACTACCGCTTCCGTTATCGACCCCAACTCCGTTATCCTCGAATCGAACGGAGAGGTGAGAGTGTTCGCCATAAATGCGTTCTATATGTATAACGAGCCCACCGATATTTCCACTGTTTGGGCATACAATGGTGAGAAGCGTCTTATCTCCGGCATCATGCAGGTGACACAGACCGAGACTCCCAAGGTAGTGTTCACAACAGAGCACGGCGAGGATATCAACAACGCGCTTTCCATAGCTTCTGTTTTTGCAGAAAACGGATATGAGGTTGAAACTCTGGACCTTGCAACAGAAGAGGTATCTCCCGACTGCCGCGTTATGGTAATCTACAACCCAATGTACGACTTTATCGGTGCTGAAGCTGAGGACAAGGCGAAAAACGAGATCGAAAAGCTGGACAAGTTCCTTGACAATTACGGATGCCTTATCGTGCTGTGCGATCCCGAATATGTGGGAAATCTCACAAACCTTAATGAATTCCTTGAGGAGTGGGGTATCTCCTTCATGGCGAATACCACCGTCCGCGACCACGGAAACTCTATGTCAGTTGACGGATATTCCATCATTACCGAGTATCAGCCCAACACAATGGGCGGATCAATTTACGCAGACCTCAACACCCTTTCCACTC
>JAFSHE010000122.1 GCA_017440445.1 Oscillospiraceae bacterium
GATATTTTTTAGCAAGCTCATGGCACGAATCATCTTCAAGTCCCGGATAAGTTACTGATTCTATCTGGTCACATGTCTTAAAGAATTTTGCAACTTTCATCGCATTTTCGCAGTATCTCTCCATACGAAGAGGAAGTGTCTCAAGTCCGAGGTTAAGTAAAAATGCCGAGTGAGCTGCAGGATATGCTCCGAAATCTCTCATAAGCTGCATTCTTGCCTTTACGATATAAGGCGCAAATGCGTAATCTCTTGTGTATACTGTGCCGTGGTAGCTCTCGTCAGGCTCAGTCATGCAGGGGAACTTGCCGCTTGTCCAGTCGAACTTGCCGCTGTCAACGATAACGCCGCCACACTGAACCGCATGACCGTCCATGTACTTAGATGTGGAGTGGATAACTATGTCTGCACCCCACTCGATAGGTCTGCACAGGATAGGTGTAGCAAAGGTGTTGTCGATGATGAGCGGTACGCCGTGCGCATGAGCGACCTTTGCCCACATCTCGATATCAAGAACTGTGATAGCGGGATTTGCGAGAGTTTCGCCGAATACAGCCTTTGTATTCTCCTTGAAGGCAGCGGAAAGCTCTTCCTCGGTAGCGTCGTGCTCAACGAAGATACATTCGATGCCCATTCTTTTAAGAGTAACAGCGAACAGGTTGATAGTGCCGCCGTAGATAGAAGCGGAAGCAATAAAGCTGTCGCCCGCCTGACAAATATTCAGGATAGACAGCAGAGAAGCAGCCTGACCGCTTGATGTGCACATAGCAGCAACACCGCCCTCCAGCGCTGCGATCTTCTTCTCAACGCAGTCTGTGGTGGGATTCTCGAAGCGGGAGTAGATAAGGCTCTTTGTGGGGTCATCAAATACTGCCGCTACATCGTCTGTGGAGTCATAAACGTATGTTGTGCTCTGTACGATAGGCATAACTCTGGGCTCTCCGTTTTTTGGGGTGTAGCCCTCGTGTAAGCATTGTGTTTCGATCTTCATGATTATGTCTTCCTTTCATGTAGTAATTTACAAATATACATTTTAGATTATATCACAAGTCTGTCAATTTTACAAGAGAATTTTTCAAATTATCCGATATGCCTAATATCACTGTTAAAAACCGAATATTCCCATGCAAAACCGACATAATAGTACGGAAAAACCATGAAAAGAGGGGACAGAATTGGCTGTAATACTTATCCGCGCGTGCATACTTTATGCTGTGATAACCTTTTCCCTGCGGCTTATGGGAAAGCGCCAGCTCGGCGAGCTGCAGCCGTCCGAGCTTGTGGTGACAATCCTAATATCAAACATCGCGTCCATTCCCGTCGAGGACTCCTCAGTGCCGATGATAATGGGAATCATCCCGATATTCACACTGGTGTGCATTGATGTGATAATGTCAACGATAATGGTGAAATCGCCGCGCTTCCGCAAGTTTATAATCGGCAGCCCGCGCATAATCATATCGGAGGGCGTCATACAGCAAAAGGAGATGAAGCGCCTGCGCTACACCGTTGACGACCTTGTGGAGGCCATGCGCGAGCAGCAGATATTCGACCTCGGCGAGGTGTACTATGCGATAGTGGAGACTACGGGCAAGATAAACTTCCTGCAAAAGCGCGATTTTCAGCCCGCACAGCGCTCTGACGTAGGCTGCGGCGGCACCAGCTTCGATCCGCCCTCCGTCATTATCCGCGACGGCGTGGAGGACGAGGAGCAGCTGGGGCTGCTCGGGCTGGGGCGGGGCTGGCTCAATCAGCAGCTGCGTGAAAACAACGTCAGCGAAAAGGACGTATTCCTTATGACTGCTGACAAGAAC
>JAFSHE010000011.1 GCA_017440445.1 Oscillospiraceae bacterium
TATCCTCTCGGACGGAATGGGCAGCGGAAGCAGGGCACGTATAGATTCGGCACTCGCCTGCTCCATGACCGCAAAGCTGCTGAAAAGCGGAATTTCCCTCGGTGCGGCGCTTGAAACGGTAAATACCTCGCTTATGGTAAAATCCTCAGACGAGAGCTTTGCCACCCTCGATATATGCAGGATAGACCTCAATACAGGAGAATGTACCGTATTCAAGGCGGGAGCCGCCACTACCTATATCAAGTGCGCAGACAGGCTGATACGTGCGTCGCTGTCCTCGCCACCTGCGGGGACGGGAGGACGGCTTACCATTCCCGCACAGAGGTTTACTGTTGGTAAAGGAGATATCATTATTATGACAACAGACGGCGCATCCCTCGATGAGGAGTGGCTGAGCCATGAACTTTCTGTAAGAAGCGACCCGCAGGAGCTTTCCGAAAGGATAGCCCGCACGGCACGCTCCGCAGAAAATGGCAGGGACGACGATATCAGCGTTATTGCAGTTGCCGTGGGATGGTGATTGACAGGAAAGGGAAATCGTGCTAAAATTATAGATATCTCAGCTTTACGGGAGGTGTCTGAATGCCACACGAGGACCTGCGTGTTATCAAGACCAAACGAATAATCAAGAATGCACTTATCGACCTTATGTCAGAAAAAGAGGTCTCCCGTATCACGATAACGGAGCTTTCAGAGCGTGCGCTGATAAACCGAAAGACATTCTACCGTCACTATGAAACTATTTCGGATGTGGTAAGGGAGCTTGAGCATGAACTTATCTCGGAGTTTGCAGACACTTTACGAAACAGCAATACAAGCTGCCTTGATGTGGCAGGTGTGGTAGCGGATATCAGCAATCTGATAGAGCGCCGCAGAGATTACTTCGTGAAGATAATGAAATTGAATCCTGCGATATTCAGCACAGGCAGGATAAAGGATATGCTGCGCCGCACAGTGGCGGTATCACTGAGGAATATCGGTGGTATACGTGACGGAGAAACTCTTGCCGAGATATCACAGTTCATTGTTTCGGGAGTCCTTGCGCTGTATTCCGAGTGGTTTGATAATGGTTGCACAGGAAGTCTTGACAGGATAACCGAAACCTCTCAGAAGCTGATACTTAACGGTCTGCGCAGCTTTGTACCTGATGATAAGCTTTCTGAAATAGTATGACATTTGTATAATATCTATATAATTATACTTAATGTTAAATATCGTTATAATAATATCCCCGCTTTTGTAACTAAGTCAAAAGCGGGGATCATCTTATTGATAATTAAAGCTCGATCTTGCCGTACAGTGTAGCATTTCTCTCTGCGTCAACTGTCTCTTTGGAGAACTCGCCTGCATTAGCGTTCTCGTCAGGCTCGTAGACCTTGCGCTTGTACTCACGCTCAAAGCTTGTGGAGAAGCCGCTGGACTGCTTGTAGTTCCTTGTAGCACGTGCGTCGCCGCTGCTTCTCTCGCCACGTCTGCGGCGGTTGTCGAACTTGGGCTTGTCTGCGTAGATAACGACCTTTCTGTAAGGCTCAACTCCTGTAGAGTGAGAGGATACTCCCTCTATTTCAGCTACACAGCTGTGGATTATTCTGCGCTCGTAGGGGTTCATAGGCTCCAGAGCGATCTTTCTGCCCTGCTTGATGACCTTTGCGGATGTTCTCTTTGCAAGAGCTTCGAGAGTTTCTCTGCGCTTGTCACGGTAGCCGTTGCAGTCAACTGCTATGCGGCAGTAGTTTTCCTCGGTGCGGTTGCTTGCGAGAATGGTCAGGTACTGAAGGCTGTCAAGCGTTTCGCCGCGTCTGCCGATAACGACGCCAAGCTTCTCACCGGAGATATCCAGAACAACGTTGCCGTCCTTCTTTATTGCGTTTATCTCGAAGTTCTCAAGACCCAGTGCGTGGAGTACGTCTGTCAGGTACTGCTTTGCTGCCTTTACCTTTGCGCTGCTCTCGATGTCGAAATCATCAGGAAGCTCACCTGCGCCCTCTGTTTCGTCCTCGAACACTTCGGGAGCTGCTTCCTCAGCTATCTCGGCAGCGGGCTGCTCCTCAACGGGAGCCTCGTACATAGCCTTTACTCTAGCCTCGCCCTTCATTCCGAAAAGACCTTTGCGGGGCTGCTCAAGTATCTCAAAATCGATCTCATCTACGGATACACCGAACTCCTGCGCTGCAAGAGCTTTGGCATCGTCCAGAGTTTTAGCTGTAAATTCTTTTACCACAATTCTTCCCCTTTCGTCGGATCGTTACTTGTCGTCATCGTCTTCGATATATTCCTCGCCGTATTTGATCGCATCCTGACGGCGTGCTTCGGCAAGCTTTCTGCGGTTTATTTCCTTCTGAGTAAGCTTCTCACCGTTTACCTCCACAATGGAGTTGTCATTGTCGGTATCACGTACTCTGCTCGCTCTTGCATTAATGACCTTCATTCTCTCGGCATACTCTGCCTCGGCCTGCGCTCTCATTTTTTCGGGGCTGAATACCTTTGCAAGCAGCAGTGTCTGTGCAATACCGAACACATAGCTTACTGTCCAGTAGAAGCCCGCACCTGCGGGAACGTTAAGCACGAAGAACAGTGAGAATACAGGCATGATATACATTGTAAGCTTCATGCCGTTGCCCATTCCGCCGGGATTGTTCTTTTCCATCTGCTTGTTGGAGATGAACGCCTGTGCCAGTGACAGCAGCAGTGCTACAACGATAAGCATTATCATCGGGAAGCTCAGATGCTGGCTGGGAACGCGAGATAGCTTTATACCGAGGAAATCAAGGTTTCCATAAAGCTCCTCTACTGCTTCGGAGTTCTGCACGGAATAGAACTGCTTGTAGGCTACCTTTGTGCCGTCTGCGTATTCCTTTTCTGTACCGAATGCCTCGATAGCGTAAAGCTCTCTCTGGAGAGATGTGGAGGCAACAAAGCTTGCGTTGCCGTTAGCGTCCATCTTATAGTAACCGTACTGCACCTGAAGTGTATTCAGTGCCTCTCTGGTCTTTTCACCGAATGCATGCTCGGACTTATAGCCTGCCTTTGCAGCGTCATCGGAAAGTTTCTTAAGCTCGTCCTTTTCGCTGGGGATGGTGTTTCCTGCTGCGTCCTTGCGTGTATAGTCGGTAATGATGAACATATCAGATGTGTGAAGCTGAACTTCCTTACCGTTTCCGCCGTTGTTAGCCTTTACAGTCTCGTACTCATCCTTAAGGACATCAGCGAATACGCTTTCTATTACCTTTATGGAGTCAGCAGAAACAGTAGCCCATACAGTTTCATCGTATGCTGTTTCGCCTGCTTCGAGATGGGTGTTGTAGTAGTTCAGTATCTTTGCTGCATCTGCAATTATCTCATTGTGCTTTGTAAGAGCGTCGCCCTTAAGCTCAACTGCGTTGTTGTTGTGCTCGTTTACGAATATCTCAGCAGCCTTGACATTGTAGGATTCCTCGATCATCACGGGGATCTCCGTATCAGCGTTAAGGTGAGTGATGTGTGTAAGCGGTCTGTAAACTACGTCCAGCACGCCGAACAGTATCAGGAATGTGAGTATCATGGAGCCGCAGCCGCCCATGGGATTGTAGCCCTGCTGCTGAAGCTTTGCAAGCTCCTCCTGCTGCTTTTCCTGGTTGTTCCTGTACTTCTGCTGTATCTCCCTTACCTTGGGAGCGAAAATAGCGGATTTTGCGGTGTTCTTCTGCTGTCTTATGGAAAGAGGAAGCTGTATCAGCCTTATAATAAAGGTGAACAGGATTATCGCAACTCCGACGTTCTTGATGCCGATCTCATAGATAAAATAGAGTACGTATCCAAGCGGCGTACCTATCAGACTATACAGAAAGTTTATTGCGTCCACGTCCTTTCATTGTTCTGCGGCGCTCAGCGCCATTATCTCTTGTTTGTTGGTAGCCCTTTTTTAGCTACGTTTTTTCTCATATATAAATTAATGCGGGAGTCCCGCAGTTATGTTCATATCTGATTTGAGCTGCCCTCATCATCATCGGGCAGTATGTGGTGTACCCTGTCGGGCCTGAAGCAGAAGCGCTCGGGGATGGGATCGTATCCGCCCCTTCCGTAAGGGTTGCAGCGGATCAACCTCCATAACGTCAAATAACCGCCCTTAACCGCACCAAAACGCCGAATAGCGAGGGTCGCATACTCGGAACAGCTTGGATAATAGCGGCAGCACGGCGGTAAGATCTTTGACAGCGTCAGTCTGTATAGCTTGATTATTCCCAAAAAAAGATATTTCATGACAGCTTTGACAGAATAGTTTTCTTCATCAGAGATAAGATCTGCGTCGATTTCTGCGACGGAGTCTTTCCTCGGGCTACGAAAACAAAATCGTAACGCTTTTGTGTTTTTTCTTTCAAAATCGGCTCAAAAAGGCGGAAGGCTTCCCTTATTACCCGCCTTGCCCGATTTCGCTTGACCGCATTTCCGACCTTTTTGCCTGTCACTATGCCGAGGCGATTGGCGCTGCCGCGCCTCTCCTTAACATAGCAGACAAAGGCGTAGGTCACGATGCTTTCTCCTCTTTTGAAAAGAAAGCTGAAATCACGGTTCTTTTTGATCACAATGTACCGTTTTCTGAACTCAGACATTAAAGATAGATCGCAATCAGATTAGTAGGTCAGCTTTTTTCTGCCCTTTGCACGGCGGCGTGCGAGAACCTTGCGGCCGTTTCTTGTAGCCATTCTCTTCATAAATCCGTGCTCGCGCTTTCTCTGAAGCTTCTTAGGCTGGTAAGTTCTTTTCATCTCTAAAGACCCCCTTTAAATTCATGTTATATCTGTGTGAGGATATAGTATGTCCGCACACAACTGTCAACAATAATTAATTATACATTATCTCAAAAGCATTGTCAAGTCTTTTTTATAAAAAAATTTTCTAAAAAAACGCAATAAATAAACGATTTGTATAATTGTTTTGGATTATACAAAAAAATCCCTTGTAATCGTTTAGAAAATGTGATATAGTATTATTATAGGTATGATAGAAATTATTTACATTTCCGACTAAATTGCGAAAGGAGGCATGGCAGCTTGTTTCTAGGCAGGATGAGGACACTCATACCCGAGCGCCCAAAAGCTGACCGCACCATGCTGTCAGGAGGGCGGCACCTCAGGCATGAGCTGAAATATATCATAGACGAGGGCACGTATCGTCTGCTTCATGCCCGCTTAAAACCGATAATGCGCCCTGACCGCAACGGTAACGACGGCGAATACCGTGTTACCAGCCTGTATTTCGACGATATCTACGGCAGCGGCTATAACGACAAGGTAAGCGGCATGGCTACAAGGCGAAAATTCCGCATACGCAGCTACAATCTGAATCCCGAAAGGATAATGCTGGAGGCTAAGCACAAGGATGACAGCTATGTTTCAAAGCTGTCAGGGCAGCTTACCACCGAGCAGTATCACTTGCTGTTAAAGGGCGACTGCTCCTTTATGGCGGGACATGACAGCGAGGAGGATGTTTTCGGTGAATATTACCGCTCCGACCTTGTTTCAAGGCTGAAGCCCAAGGTCATTGTGGATTATGTGCGACAAGCATTCGTGTATCCGCACGGAAATGTCAGGATAACGTTTGACAAAAAGCTCTCCACTTGCTATAATACAGATGATATGTTCGCAGAAAATGCGTTTTACTCGCCGATATACAACAGGGAGATAATCCTTGAGATAAAGTATGACAACTATCTTCCTTCGAGTATACAGGCGCTGGTGCAGGATATCCACTCCCCACGGCAGTCGGTATCCAAATATGTGATATGCAGCGACTGCGTATCCGATAAAAAATACAATACCCTTTAAACCTTACATAAGACCATCCGGAGGAAAAAGACATGGTTTCTGAAAATCTTTTAAGCGCATCCAAGCTGACCGACGCTCTCGCAGTATTCGGTGACAGCTTCAACGTATCGGAGCAGTTTGCTAATCTTTCTGTTTCTACTATTATAATAACACTGCTGACAGCTACCCTGTGCGGAGCTATCATCTATCTTGTATACCGTTTCTTTTACAGAGGCGTGGTGTACAGCGATAATTTCAATATCCTGCTGGTGCTTACCACTATCGTTACATCCTTTATCATCATGACCATCAGCGCAAACGTTGTACTGTCCCTCGGTATGGTCGGTGCGCTTTCTATCGTGCGTTTCCGTGCGGCGGTCAAGGACCCGCTGGATATCGGCTTCCTGTTCTGGGGAATTGCTGCGGGCATCACCGCAGGCGCTCAGCTTTACTGGGTAGCTATCATCGGAACAGTTGTCATCGCAGTTATCTACATACTCCTCACCATCTTCAAGAAGGAGCGCAAGAGCTACCTGCTTATCGTTCGCTACACCGCTGAGAACGAGGTAAACGTAAACGGCATCCTCGGTGCAATAAAGTACAAGCTGAAGAACAAGACCCAGACAGGAAACAGTATAGAGCTGACTGTTGAGGTTAAAATAAAGAACAACGACACAAGCTATATCAGCCGCTTCAATGCAGTTGAGGGCGTGGAGAGCGTTACACTTCTCGAATACAGCGGAGAGTATATGAATTGATATGTTGACGGTTATTCAGAGGTACATTGATGGATATATATTTTCTTGTTCTCGTAACATGGTTAATATTTTACTTTGGTCCGATAACAGTACTGCTATGTATTCTCATATCACTGCCGCCTAAATACCGCTCAAAAAGCATAAACAAACGTAAATATCCTCTTACATGTGCGGTCTTGAACAAAGATGCTGAAAAGGCAGAGCATCTGCTGACGCACGGCAAACATCCCGATTCAGAGCGCTCACCGCATACACCGTTAGAATACGCTGCGGCAAGCGGAAATCTGTACATGTCCAAGCTGCTGCTTGACCATGGTGCTGACCCGAACTGCGGGCAGGAGCCACCGATGGCTTCAGCAGTGCGACATAAGAGATACGAAATGATTCAGCTACTGACAGAACATGGCGGGGATATTAACGGACTAATTAATGATGAGCCGTATCTGTTTGCGGCTGTTGATGAGCTCGACCTGAAGCTTGCAGAGCTTCTTTTGAAAAACGGAGCTGACCCGAACAGGAACAACAGGGCTGGTTGCAGTCCGCTGTATCTTATCGAAGCGGGGCTTACATATTCACAATACAGCGCAGATGAGATATCCCGTGCGAACAGTATAAAGGAGCTGTTGCTGAGATACGGCGCTAAAGAATGAACAAAACGGCAAACACAAGGAGAAATAATATGATACTCACTATTGATGTCGGAAACACAAATACCTGCATAGGCGGATTTGATGACAACGACAAGCTTACCTTTGAGTCAAGGATAGACACCGACCGCTATCGCATGGCGGATCAGTATGCCATCATACTGAACGACATACTCCGTCTGTACGGTCACGAGCCGAAGGAGATAACAGGTGCGATAATATCCTCTGTTGTTCCTCCCGTTACAGGGCAGATAAAGGATGCTATCGAAAAGATATGCGGATGCAAGGCGCTTACAGTGGGTCCCGGGCTTAAAACAGGTCTGAATATACAGATAGACGAGCCTGCTTCCCTCGGTGCTGATATGGCGGCTGTCGCAGTCGGCGCAAAGGAGCATTACCCGCTCCCCGCTATTGTTATCGACCTTGGTACTGCCACAAAGATTCTCGCCGTTACAAAGTCTGGTGCATTCATCGGCGGAATAATCGCCCCCGGTGTGAAGATATCCATTGAGGCTCTGGCAAACCGCACAGCGAGCCTCCCGCTTATCGGAATTAGCAACGATCCGCCCTTAAAGAACGTTATCGGCGCAAACACACTTGACTGCATGCGCTCAGGTCTGCTGTACGGAACAGCATTCATGATAGACGGAATGATAGAGCATTTCGAAAAGGAGATAGGCGAGAAATGTACCGTTATCGCAACGGGTGGTTTTTCCTCTGTGATAAAGCCCCTGTGCGAGTCAGATTTCATTCTCGACCGTAACCTTATCATGACAGGTCTGCTTGATATATACAAAAAGAATGTCAAGTGATTGGTCGTATAATCAAGTAAGATTATACAGAAAGTAAATTTATTTGGGGTCTGCGGAGCAGGATACGCTCCTGCCCGTAAATATATACCCGCGACATATCGGGACAAGGACCCGAATGTCAGCAAAGGAGTTCCAAATGGAAAACAAAAGCAAAGCACAGAAATTCGACACGAAGAAGATCACAGGACTTGCGCTGTTAACAGCGGTCGTAGTGGTACTTCAGGTGCTGACCACGGTGGTCGGCAGGCTTGGATTTTTCAGCTTCACCATCGCACTTGTGCCTATCGTAGTAGGTGCGGCGCTGTATGGCTGGAAAGCAGGCGCATGGCTGGGATTTGTATTCGGCGCACTGACTCTCATTGACGCAGGTGCATTTTTTGCCGTAAATATCCCAGGCACTATCATCACATGCCTTGTAAAGGGTACGATGGCAGGTCTTATGGCGGGAATCGTATACCGTCTGCTTGCTAAAAAGAACAGACTTGTTGCAGTTATCGCTGCGGCTGTAACCGCTCCCATCATGAATACAGGCTTCTTTATCATAGGCTGTCTGCTGTTCTTTATGGATTTCGTATCACAGCTTGCAGGCGGCACTGATGTGTTCGTGTTCATCCTTGTGGGTCTTGTGGGAATAAACTTCTTCATTGAGCTTGGTGTGAACCTTGTACTCAGTCCCACGATCGTAAGGCTTATCGGTCTTGGCAAAAGCAAGGCAAGCTCCTGATACATAACTTTAGATACCCGAAAGGCAATACGCTTTTCGGGTATTGTTTTTTCTCCACAAATTCCCTTGGAAAATTGCGTGAAAACATTTGACAAACGGGGAAAAATATGCGACAATATATACATAACTCAAGGCATACTGACGGGAAAATATTTTCAGAAGGACGGAGCGTGCAAAATGACTATACTAAAAAAGATAACAGCTTTGCTGCTGGCTGCCTCTATTTCGATAGGAGGAGCTGTAACAGCCTTTGCGGATGAGAGCGGCACAGCCGCAGGTACCGAAACATCTATCCTGACCGAGGCAATGCCTGAAACATCGCTTGCTGATACGCAGACAAAGCCAGAAACATCCATCATCCCACCTGACAAGCCCGAAACGGCTGTTACGGACGGAGAAAACGAGGACGCCAAGCCCGAAAGCGGAGTTGACCTCTCCGATATCAACTATACTCCGATAGACCTTACAGGCTATGAGCGTTGGAATGGCAAGACAAAGCTTAAAGCTGATACAAATTACTACATAAGCGGCAAGATGACCATATCCAAAAGCTTTACTGTGCCTGTCGGCTCTAAGCTTGTGGTTACTCCGGGGTCGGATATCGGCATCTCCAAGAGCGTTATCGCTCAGATAAAGGGAAGTATGGTGATAGAGCCGAAATCCACCGTTACATACTCCTGTACTTTCTCTGTTGCAAAGGGCGCAGGTTTTGAAAACTACGGTACATTAAAGGCTACCCTCAGTTCTGTTACCAGAATATCGGGCGAGTATATCATCCGTCACGGCTCCACTGCGGCATACTCGGGAACAGTGAACATCTACAAAGACGGTATGTACCTCAATTACGGAGGAACAACTCTCACAAAAAGCGCAAGGATGCTGGTGACAGGTGATTTCCAGAACCCTGTGGGCGGTCGCCTGACCCTCAGAGGCTATCTCGCTGTGACCATCAGCGGACGTGCAAGCTTTGCAGGCTCCCTGTATCTATACGGTGAGCTTATCAACAGCGGTGTAATGACGCTTGAGAAGAACATCAGATACTACAAGACAAAAGGCTCCAGATTTGCTATCTCCAAGAGCAGCCGACTTATCGACTACCGCTATTACAGACCCAGTTACAGCGAGGAGGAAGCCACCGACACGGGCAGAAAGGGAATAGACGTTTCTTATGCGCAGGGTGCTATCGACTGGGGCAAGGTAAAGATGGCAGGTATTGAGTTTGCTATCCTGCGTGCATCGAGAGGTTATATCAGCGAGGCTAAGCCCATGATGCAGGACGTGACCTTTGAGTACAATGTTACTGAGGCGACTGCATACGGCATTGATGTGGGAGTATATCACTATCTGTATGCATCCACTGTCGAGGAGGCAAGACAGGAGGCTAAGTTCTTCCTTGAAACTATAAAGCCCTACAAGATAACATACCCTGTGGTGCTTGACGTGGAGGAGCAGTATCAGGCTGACTTCGGCAAGGAGAAGATAACCGAGATGTGCAAGGCATTCCTTGACGAGATAAAGGCAGCAGGCTACTATCCCATGATATACGCAAACAAGGCATGGCTCACAAACTACCTTGATATGAGCAAGCTCTCCGAGTACGATGTGTGGCTGGCACAGTGGAACACCGTTCCCACCTACAAGGGCGAGTTCGGAATGTGGCAGTACAGCAGTAAGGGTATTGTTTCGGGAATTGACGGATACGTTGACCTCAATCTCTCCTACAAGAACTATGCAAGCATAATCGAGAAGGGCGGGTACAATCACCTGAAGGACGAAACTGTATAAAAAACAGCGGAGGGAACTGATGTTCCTTCCGCTTTTTTACAGAAAGATCCGCCGCAGGGAAATAGGAGGAAACCTGCGGCGTAGAGAAATGTGACAGGAGAACAGGGGTCTGTATTCTCCTCGGTGAATTTATGTCAAAACCGTTTGTTCGGTCGTTATCTATATGATACTCTGTGTTTTTGAATTGTCGGTTATGGTTATGCGACAGAACAGTGAAAATTTTAGCACTCTTTTGTGATGAGTGCTAATTTTGCTTTTTCGCTTTACAACAGGGATTTATTGTGATATAATTATAATGTATTTTCGGCAGAAGAACTCTCTGCCCGTATATTGAGGCTGTATGGCATACGCTGTCCGCAGCCTGTGAAAAGGAGAAATTAAAATGCTTAAACCGTTTTCCGACAGAGTTTCGGGCTTACAGCCCTCTGCCATCAGAGAAATATTGAAATTCACCGCTGACCCCACTGTTATCAGCTTTGCTGCGGGAAATCCCGCTCCCGAAGCGTTCCCTGTTGATGTTATCTCCAGGATATCCGCTGATATCTTCGCTGAGGAGCCTATCAATGCGCTCCAGTACTCCATCACCGAGGGTTATACTCCTCTGCGTGACTGGCTGAAGGCAGACCTTGCTGCTAAGGGCATGTTCCGTGAAAATGACAATGTTATCATTACCTCCGGTGCACAGCAGGCTATTGAAACTGTTGCCAAGATACTCTGCAACGAGGGCGATGTTATAATCTGCGAGGACCCTGCGTTCATCGGCTCGCTGAATGCTTTCCGTTCTTACGGCGTAAAGCTTGTAGGAGTTCCCATGGACGATGACGGAATGATAATGGAGCAGCTTGACGCAGCTCTTTCTGCAAATCCCACCGCAAAGTTCATCTATACAATCCCGAATTTCCAGAACCCCACAGGCAAGACAACCACTCTCGAGCGCAGAAAGCAGATGCTGGAGCTTGCAAAGAAGCATGGCGTATACATCGTGGAGGACAACCCCTACGGCGCACTGCGTTTCGCAGGCGAGGATGTTCCCTGCATCAAGGAGCTTGACAAGGATGGCTATGTGCTGTACTGCGGTAGCTTTTCAAAGGTGCTTGCTCCCGGACTGCGTGTAGGTTATCTCTGTGGCGACAGCGAGGTGCTGGCAAAGGCAGTAGTGGGACTTCAGACAAGCACCGTACATACCAATATCTGGGCGCAGATGATAACATACCGCTTCTTAAAGGAAGTGGATTTCGATGCACACCTTGCAAAGCTGCGTACCATCTATAAGCACAAGTGCGAGCTGATGCTGAACGGTCTGAAGGCAGAGCTTCCCGAATTTATAAAGCTTACAAGCCCCGAGGGCGGTCTGTTTATCTGGGCTACTCTCCCCGAGAAGTACGACATGAATGCATTCTGCACTGAAACAGTAAAGCGCAAGGTTGCGCTTGTTCCCGGTAATGCGTTCTCCGCTGATGAAAGCGCAGTTTCTCACTGCTTCCGTATGAACTTCTCCACTCCTACCGATGAGCAGATAGAAAAGGGCGTGAAGATACTCGGTCAGGCAGCAAGAGAGCTTTTAAAGTAAACGAATATCTCGAAAGGAATAATATCATGGAAGAACAGAAGAAAAATATGCTGAGTCTTATTCAGCCGACAAATACTCCGCATCTCGGCAACTATCTCGGTGCTATGCAGAACTGGGTAAGGCTTCAGAATGACTATAACTGCTTTTTCGGTATAGCAGACCTGCACTCCATTACGGTAAGACAGGACCCTGTAAAGCTCCGTGCGCAGATAAAGGAGAGCTATGCACTGCTTATCGCAGCAGGCCTTGACCCCGAAAAGAGCACTCTCTTTGTGCAGGGACACAACTGCCAGCACGCTGAACTGAGCTGGATACTCTCCTGCTACACCCAGTTTGGTGAGCTTTCAAGAATGACACAGTTCAAGGATAAATCGGCAAAGTACGCTGATAATATCAATGCAGGACTTTTCACCTATCCTGTACTTATGGCTGCGGATATCCTGCTGTATCAGGCTGACCTTGTTCCCGTTGGCGCAGATCAGAAACAGCATCTGGAGCTTGCTCGTAATATCGCACAGCGTTTCAATGGAGTTTACGGAGATACCTTCACTATGCCCGAGCCGTACATCACAAAGACCACCGCAAAGGTGATGTCGCTGCAGGAGCCGACAAAGAAGATGTCCAAATCCGACGAAAATCCCAATGCCTCTGTATGGGTGCTTGATGACAAGGATACTATCATCCGTAAGTTCAAGAGAGCCGTTACAGACAGCGAGGCTGAGGTATGCGCAAGAGAGGGTAAGGATGGTATAATCAACCTTATGTCTATCTATTCTGCGGTCGCAGGCAAGAGCTTCGAGGAGATAGAGGCAGAGTTCAGCGGCAAGGGCTACGGCGACTTCAAACTTGCAGTCGGAGAGGCTACTGCGGATATGCTGGCTCCCATGCAGGCAGAGTTCAAGCGTATCTCGGCTGACAAGGCATATCTCGAAACCTGCATGAAGCAGGGCGCAGAGAAGGCTTACAGGGCTACAAGAAAGACCCTCCAGAAGGTGCATAAGAAGGTAGGATTTGTGGTACTGTAAGCGGATATATTACAAACAGTAAACGTTAATGTTTGATTATACAATCAGTTTCGTTAAAAACAACGAAATTTGCGCCTGAGTGGTAGGGTTGAGATGTGATATTCCACAAACTTTGAGGAAAATTATAATTAACTCTTGCATTTTAGGGCGATTTCTGATAAAATAATATACGTTACTGAAATGAGTTCGTGCGGTTTTGCGTGGCTATTGCTTAGCATCCCACCGCAAGGGCGCACATTAAGAATAATTGTATCAGAGAGGTAGGTGCTTCCACAATGGCAAAGTGCGAAATCTGCGGCAAGAGCGTTACCTTCGGTATCAAGGTATCCCACTCTCACAGACGCAGCAACAGAACATACAAGCCCAACGTTAAGAAGGTTAAGGCAATCGTAAACGGCACACCTTGCAGAGTTAATGCCTGCACACGCTGCCTGCGTTCCGGTCTTGTACAGAGAGCTATCTGATTAACTTAGAAAAAAGTTATTTCGACAGAAAAAATTCCCCTTTCAGCATTGCTGAGAGGGGCTTTCTGTTTATATATGATTATCTGACAGTTCTTCAGCGAATTAAATTGTTGTATTTTTTACAGTAATTTTCAATATACCTATTGACAAACACCGCATAAAGGAGTAAACTGTATATATCCGATATAAACACCTGTTTGTATCCAATTCCGAATGAAAGGACGGAAGAATTTTGATAACCATACGAAATCTTCAGAAACGTTACGGTGCTTATCCCGTGCTGCGTGGGCTGAATATGAACATCTCCCGTGGAGATGTGTACGGCTTCTTAGGGCGCAACGGATGCGGCAAAAGCACCACGATGAACATTATAGCTAACATAATCCCGAAGGACGGGGGCGAGATAATCCTCGGTGAGGGTCAGCCAGTAAAGATAGGCTATCTGCCCGAAAGTCCCACCATCTTCAGGTATCTTACAGCGAGGGAGTATCTCAGCTACATCGCCTCCTGCTGCAAGTATCAGGGAGATATTCCCGCACGTGTAAACGAAGTGCTGGATATCGTAGGACTTACTCAGGCTGCCGACAGACGTGCAAAGGGCTTTTCCCGTGGCATGACGCAGCGGCTTGGCATGGGTGCTGCGATAATCGGCGACCCTGAGCTGCTGCTTTTTGACGAGCCTACCTCCGCCCTCGACCCGCAGGGAAGAAGTGAGGTAATCGCCATCATCAACAGACTCAAGAGCATGGGAGCTACCATCATCCTCTCCACCCATATCCTGTCGGATGTGGAGCGTGTTGCAAACCGTATCGGCATAATGAACGGCGGTCAGCTCGTGGAGGAAGGCGGCATAAAGGAGCTTATGGCAAAGCATGGCGCAGACAGCATAAATCTCACCATCCGCAACCTCACACAGGAGAACAAGGTAAAGCTGCTTTCCGTGGATTTTGCAAGGGCGGAGTTCAACCCCGAAACGGCAACGTTCCGTTTTGCTTCGGATAATGTAAACAACGCAGCAGGCAGACTTGTTTCTGTAATGGCAGAGAACGGCATAATTCCCGATACTATGAGTTCAGGCTCACTGGAGGAGCTTTTCAGAAAGGTGGTGGACGGAAATGCGTAATAAGTTCGGCTTTGCAAAGGAATGGATGCACTTTACACGCACGTTCCGTTTCGGAGGAATGCTAATAGGAGTATTCTCCATGGCACTTGCCAATCCGCTGCTGTATAAGTTCCTTGTTTCAATGATGAGCTGGATGGAGGCAGAGTTCGGCGCAGGCAACCTGTTCAGTCAGGAGGAGCTTGCAGAGTTCGAGAGCCTATCTGCCATGACCATGATGTTTGATAACTCAGGGGTGGTATTCAGCGGAACGATGATGGAGCTTTGCGGCACTGCGCTGCTTATCACCATGCTGCTGCTTATGGCTCCCTGCGGAGGCGAGCAGAAAAAGCGTGCTACCATCATCCCGCTGTGCAGCGGACTGGATTACAAGGACTATCTCATCCCTAAGTTCCTGCTGTATCCGCTGACATACTTTGCCACAAACTTCGTTGCGGCATGCGTGGCAGGCTTCCTGTGCGACGCTATGTTCACTGCGAATAAGGTAGGTGCGGGGAATATACTTCTTGCAGCTGCGTTGTGTGCAGTTTATACCACATTCATTCTTTCACTGTATATGGCTATCGGACTTTGCAACAGTCGCCCGGGCGTTGCTACTATCATCATCTATCTCGGTCAGAATTTAGTGGTGCTGATACTCGCAAGTCTCGGTCTTACACGTTTCAATCCATTTACGCTGTACAGCCTTATCACTGGCGGAATAACGGCAGAGGGCTTCTCTCTCGAAAAGGAGATGGCAAGTGTCCTTGTTGCAGTGGGACTGTCGATAGTTATTGCAGTGCTGATGTTCTTCCTCACTCTTGCTGTTCTAGAGCAAAGAGGATAAACAATCAGGCAGAGGATAAGCCTGAGTTTTAATAATTGCTTATAATAGACAAAAGACCTGAGAGATCATCTCAGGTCTTTTCTGCGTTTATATCTAAAGAAAACTTACACGTAAAACAAAAGCGGCATGTATTGAGATAACATGTCGCTTATTTTTCATCTGTACGTCCAAGCAGGTAGTCAAGTGAAACATCGAAATAGTCGGCGAAGGCTATCAGGGTCTTGTAATCTGCCTCA
>JAFSHE010000123.1 GCA_017440445.1 Oscillospiraceae bacterium
ATGACGTTTTTATGCAGAAAGGAGTTTATTGTGCTCGACAAAGAACATCGTATCTGCCCTTGCTGCGGAAAAAAGCTTGTGCTTACGGGACGAGTAATGTGAAGCCGCCAACACGAAAGAATTGGCGGTTATAGAAGCGACACCTATGAACAGCATTATCACTATGTGTTTGAACGGGATAATTTGTGGTATTGCACAGTTGATATGTTCTGCAACGAATGCGGTGCACCGATAAAGCTTCAATGCAATCCATGCAGCTTTTTGGTTGTCGGACTGATTCTTATAGCAGCTGCCGCAATGATCTCGGTGGTTTTTGGTATATGCGCAAACGAATTTACCGCACCTGTAATTATAATTGCTGTTTCAACGGCAATTATATGCAATATAGGACTTATGATCGCCTATGCGTGCCGATTGAAACGCATCAAGAGATGGCGCAGTAATTTCGTCCCTGCAGGCGGCGAAGCCGAAAGGGAGGACATAACGCTGAAAGCTGATATCTCGGCTGTTCCTCGTCAGATATTATATCCCGCGAACATATTTTTGCTGTCCATGAAAGACCGAAGTGCCGCTTTGTATTTGACGGATTTCAGCACAGATGGGAACATGGCAATTCTTGAGTTGCGCATTTGCTCCGACATAAACGCAAAGAGTAGCATAATTGACTACATACAGAAAAACAGCGGTGCCCTCACGCTTGATTTTGAGGGTAATATGATCCAAAACGCAGAACTGATCAAAATATCAGACGAAAAATAAGGAGACAATACCATGTACAAGGAATTTTCAAACAAGGTCTCGGGACTTCAGCCCTCTGCTATCAGAGAGATACTGAAATTCACTGCTGACCCCACTGTTATCAGCTTCGCTGCGGGCAATCCCGCTCCCGAGGCGTTCCCCACAGACGTTATCGCAAAGCTCTCTGCCGATATCTTCGCAGAAGAGCCTATAAATGCGCTCCAGTACTCCATAACTGAGGGCTATCCCAAGCTGCGCGAGTGGCTCAAGGACAACCTTACAAAGCAAGGAATGTTCAAGGACGGCGACAATGTTATCATCACATCCGGCGCACAGCAGGCCATCGAAACAGTTGCAAAGATACTCTGCAACGAGGGCGATGTTATTATCTGCGAGGACCCTGCATTTATCGGCTCGCTGAACGCTTTCCGTTCCTACGGTGTTAAGCTTGTCGGCGTTCCCATGGACGATGACGGAATGATAATGGACGAGCTTGAGGCTGCATTAAAGGCTAATCCCACAGCGAAGTTCATCTATACTATACCGAACTTCCAGAACCCCACAGGCAAGACTACGACATTAGAACGCAGAAAGCAGATGCTGGAGCTTGCAAAGAAGTACGGTGTTTATATCGTAGAGGACAACCCCTACGGTGCGCTGCGCTTCTCGGGCGAGGACGTTGAGAATATCAAGTCTCTCGACGACAGCGGTCACGTTCTTTACTGCGGAAGCTTCTCCAAGGTGCTTGCGCCCGGTCTGCGTGTAGGTTATCTCCTCGGCGACAGCGAGGTGCTTGCAAAGGCAACAGTAGGACTTCAGACCAGCACCGTACATACAAACATATGGGCGCAGATGCTTACCTATCGCTTCCTTACAACGGTTGATTTCAACGAGCATATCGCTATGCTGCGTGATATCTACCGCAAGAAGTGCAAGCTGATGCTTGACGGCTTAAAGGCTCAGCTGCCCGAATTTATCCAGCTTACGAACCCTGAGGGTGGTCTGTTTATCTGGGGTACGCTCCCCGAGAAGTACGATATGAACGCATTCTGCAAGGAAGTAG
>JAFSHE010000124.1 GCA_017440445.1 Oscillospiraceae bacterium
ATTCCTGCTTATATACTATACAGACGGGAACAGGCATATAGGGTTGAGGGCTTATAGATTAGGGCGCTATCCTATATGTGAGCTATTCTATATATGGAGGTTTTTATGGAATTACAACAGATAAAGCAGTTCAGAGAAATTGCGAGAACAGAGAATATTTCAAAAGCAGCAGAAGCACTAGGTCTTACACAGGCTACATTAAGTCAGAACCTGAAGCGTCTTGAAGATGAGCTTGGAGTGCAGCTTTTCGAGCGTGTTGGTAAAAAACTCGTTATAAACAAGGCTGGAGAGATAATGTATTTTCATTGTGATGAGATATGCACCAGCCTTGATAAAATAACAATGAAGTTAGCAGAATTCAAGGGCGATGAGAAAAGAGCGATTACAATAGCTTTTGAAGATCTTACAGAGCATATACCCGCAATCTTGAACAGGCTGAATGAGCAGCTTCCCGAAATACAGGTGCGTATCGCTTCGGTTAATGAAAGGGAATGGGATATAAGGTTGTTTAGCAGCATTAGCAAAGAGGGAGTGCAGGTTCGGCACTGGTCGTTCACCGAGAAAATGGGTGTGGTGGTACATAAGGACTGCCCTATCGCAAAGCAAGGTTTGCTGCATAAGATAGATCTGATAAATTCTTCTTTCATCAATTATGTTCCTTATGAGGAAATCGTGCGGTATTACTGTTACAAGGCGGATTTTATACTCGACAACATTATTAGTGTGGATTCGAAATCTGTTCTGCTTGATTTGATGAAAAGAAATATGGGTGTAGCTTTCCTGCCGCAGAATAGCTGGCAGCAGTATTTCGGTGACGAGCTGGTTTTTAAGACTGTAGCTGATCTGCCTATACAACGAGAATTATATCTAGCTACACGAAATACTTGGTGCAGAAACGATGAGGAGTTCAAGTGCCTCGAGGTATTGCAGGATTATTTCAATGAGGTGTTGAGAATATAGGTTAGGGAATATATAGAATGCCGCATCAGATGATATGTGCTGTCATCTATATGCGGCATTTGTTATGCTATTATGAATAGGCAGGAATAGTGTTGTGAACAACACTACCTCACATCGCACCGTCAAAGGCGTTGCAGGTATGAATATAAATGAGTATTATGAAAAAGTATGAACATAACATAATTATATTCTATATTACTGAATTGTTCAGAATATCACATCAATATGCGCCTAATTTCAGCAGCGAATCATCGTAGCTCACTCCCGTACCGTATTCGTTTTCCTCGATGACATAGATACCCCTGCGGTCATCGGCGGCATACAATGTTCTGCCGTCAGTGTAGAGGCATACAAGCTCGTGTCCCGTGTCGCTGAAGTTGTGCAGCTCCAGTATCATGCGCTTTTTAACTCCATCCTTTATCTTTGTGAAAGAAGTTCCGTGGCACAGCCATATCGTATCTCCAACAACTGCGAAGTCGGTGGTATAGCCTATGCCGCTGTACGCTATGCGCTCGCCTGTGATGAGGTCTATGCACAGCAGCTCGTTCTCACTGTCCTTTCTTGTTGAGCGCAGGGTATACAGCTTATCACCAACAACAGTTGTGCAGAGGCTTCGTACATTCCTTGGCAGCACAGCGACGTTGGCGTCGGGGGTTATAAACGATATTGAACCATCATCTGCTGTGAGTTGATATTCTCCATAGTAGATGCCAAGCGTATCATCAACTATTGGTTCTGACACTGTTTCGGTGATGTATCCGCCGTCATGGTCACAGTGCATGTATTGTTTGTCGTTGAGGTGATACCTGTGCCCGTCTATCTCGACCAAATCAAAATCACCGCAGGAATAGTCGATACCATTTTCAGATACCACCATGTTAAACGCATCTGTTTCTACCAGCAGCTCATTTTTGCCTGTTGCAAGCTCATATCGCCATATATCGCCTGTGCTTGCGATGCGGTAACCGCCCTCTGCCTTATATAGACCCACCGGGTCATCGCTATCGCAGATATAGTACAGATATCCGTTCCACAGATTGAGCGCCTTTGCTGTTACGGGAAGCAGCTCTGTTACAACACCGTTTTCAAGCTTGAAGAGTGTTTCGCTGTCATTAAGGTTTGTGAAGTACATAATATCGTTCTCATTATCATGGCATATAAGTGCGGGCATTCTGTCATTTTTGAGGTTTTGAAGCAGATTACCGTAGCTTACTGCTTCTTCAGTGTCTATTCCCGTGAATTGAACCTCTGCAGAGAGTTCTTTTTGTCGTGCTATCTCTGCCTGCTGTGCATTGTATGTATCTACCCATCTTGTCTGTTCAGATATATCGTCGGTTTCAGAGCTTGCGGTGTCCGAAATAGCAGGCTGTGATTCTTCAATAACAGAGCTTGCAGTGTCATAAAATGCAGGTTGTGTTTCTTGTAAAGACACCTCATCCTTTGCCGCACAGCCACTCAATAGAAGAATAGCTGTGAGTAATATGATCTTTTTCATAATATCATCTCCTTGTATAATATATCTGTAAACTAAGGAAATAATCACATGGGTCTTGAAAAATCCACAGAAGTGTTGTACAATAATCTCAACCTGAATGAAATGAGGAACGATATGCTAAACATATATCTATCAATGCTGAATAATGCCGAGGAGCAGACCGAGTTTGAACGGTTGTACCTTGAGCACCGCAGCAAGATGTATCACATAGCCTTTTCAAAGCTGAATAATAGTACCGATGCAGAGGACGCAGTACATGAGGCTTTTTTGCGTGCGGCGAAAAATTTTCAGCGTATTATGAAAATTCCCTGTAATAAACGGGGTGCATTTTTAGATGTAATAGTAAGGAATGTCGCAGTGGATATGTTCAAGGCTCGCACAAAGCAGGGCGACAGCCTTGATGATGAGGTCGCTCCAATGGCTGTTGATACTGCTCCCCCTGTTGATGAGGCAGCTCTCGGAGCGATATCTGCGGAGGAAATGATGCGCTTTATCTCCACACTGCCCGAGGCGCTGCGTGATGTTCTGACACTTTCCGCATTCTCGGATATGAGCAACAAGGAGATCGCTGCATTTCTCGGGATAAGTGAAAATCATGCGGCAGTGCGGCTTTTCCGTGCCAGAAAGGCAGTTGCGGAGTTTATCAAACGATGAAAGTATGAGGTGAACGGTGTGGAAAATGATATATCAGATATCATGCTCATGATCTCGCAGCAGGAGTTTTCCGAATACGACGGTCTTTCAGAGCACCGTTTCTCAAAGGGTTTTCAGCGCAGGATGGAACGGCTGATAAGCTCACAGACAGGCTTCGTGCCAAGCAAAGTAAAAGCACCGATAAAGGTTCGTGTAAGAGTGGCTTTGATAGCCGCACTTGTTGCGGTGATAGCTTTGTGCGGATCTACTGTGATGAGGAGCAATTTTTATCTCAGCTCACAAAAGGAGCAGGGATATATGGGAGTTTTCCATGAGGAGGAAAGCACCGCCCTTGATGTGATGACAGAGTTCTATATGCCTGTACTCCCCGCAGAATACCGATATGTGAAGTACGACAGCATGATAAGCGATAAAAGCACCTATCTTGTTTTCCGAAGCAAAGGCAGGACAGTGACCTTCTGGCAGGTGCCTAAGAATGATTTTTCCGTGCTGTTTGAGCGGTCGCATTTTACCGTTCAGCCCTCGCAGGATGAGGATATCATGACAGCGTATAATGAGGACGGAACGCTGATGTGCGTGATGTACAGCGATGATAAATACGCCTATTGCATTGATGGTCCGACTGATGTGATCTCAGCAGTGGATATTGGAAGGCATATAAATTTTCAGCCGTGATTGTAATATTTCGTTTGGATTGCAGATGTCTTAATTGATATCTGCAATTTTTGTAGGAGGACGATATGAAAACAAGAACTATCCTGATATTATCTGCGGCGCTGCTGTTATGCGGCTGTGCAGACAGCTCATCCACAGAGCAGAGCGATATCTCTGTAACTCAAAGCACCGCAACAAGTATACCTACCATGATACTTGAAGACACTTCCGAGCCTACGGTTGAACTTACTGAGTTTTCTTCCATCACAGCCACAAGGGATATACGTTACGGCAACAGTTTAGACAGCCTGAACGGTATCGTGCCAACAGGATTTGTGTGCAGAGGTGATGACGGCGAGATGTATTTCACTGATCTCGGCAACACTAACCATATCTTCATGCAAAAGAACGGCGTTATGACGGAGCTTATGCCCAGAACAGGAAGCTGTCTTAATCTGTGGGAGGGAGACCTTTACTTCATCTCAAACACTGACGACCCAGTGGGAATACCTATACCTGTAACCAACTACTGCGGTGATATCTGGCGATATGACCTAGAAACAGGCGAATCAGAGCTTTTCTACGAGGGCGATGTATACAGCATGATGATATCCGATTACGGAATAGATATGCGAATCGGAACGCAGGAAAAGGAAACTCATCCCGAATACGGAGAGGTCACGGTATATTCGATGCAGCATTACCGCATGGATTTTGACGGCAATATTACCGAAAAAAAGAATACCCTTGAGGCTTTTGGAGTATATTACGGCGAGCACGAGCTGACCGTTGCTGATGATATGTACTGCTGGCATAACACTCTCACGGGGGAATATGTTTCTGTCGTATCGACAGAGGAGGCATGGAACATCTCGCAGAACGGAGAATGGCTTACATGGACAGACAACGGCAAATATAACATCAATGCACTTAATATAGCCACGGGCGAGCGGAAATACTGCGCAAATATGTCCTACATCTATGATTATGTCTGGCTCAACGGAGAGCTGCTTGTAAGCTCTGACGGGGCGATATACAGCATAGGAGAGGGTACGGCGCAGAAGCGCTTTATATCGGGTATAGATGATGTGACGGCTCTGAGCTTATTCACCGATGGAAAGGATATCTACGGCTTATCACCTAACGGCAGACTACTGAGGTATGAACTTGATTCGCCGCTTGTCTATACTCCCGTTACTATGTGGGAGGTGTTGGAATGAAAAGACGGATAGCGGCATTTCTTGCAGCCTCGTTTATGCTTTGTGGATGTTCAGATAATGTAGATGACAGCGCTGTCACAGAAGCCAACGATGATCTTGCAGACTTCCTCACTTATGAGGAGCATGGCAGCATCGGCAGCTTTGCAGTTGAGGATGGCAAGGTGTACGCATTTGCTCCGATATACGATGATGACGGAGCGGTAACAGAGCATATCCTTTACTGCCTTGATGAAAACGGCAGTGCGGAGGAGCTGCGGCACATGGAATCTGCTCCTGCTGTTTTTGATATATCAGATGGCACAATGTATGGTACAGATTATGATAACGGTAGCTATGTATTGTCACAGTATGACATCGAAACGGATGAAAACGGCGTGATATGTGAGCTGTCGGGATTTATGCAGTTCCATAAGCTGACGGTATACGAAGATACGGCATGGATATTGGGCATACACGAGGACAGGACAGGTATACAGGGCGAATATTCCGATAAGCTGGGTACTTACTCCTATAACGGCGAAGTGCTGATTAGCGTTGATCTGAAAACGGGAGAGATCACACAAAGTGCAGTGGATTTTCCCATAGCCTTTTCGGTGTTTGAGGGCGAATGCGCTGTATACACCGCTGATGAAAACGGCTACTATTTCACTGATTTCGAGGATGAAAAGCATCTGCCCCATAATATTGAAATGCTGTATAATTTCGAGCTTTATGAGCCTGAACATTTCGTGTTCACCGCAGGCAGCGGATTAAATCTCGGTAAAATAATGGCAGGTACTGTCCGACCTGAGGATGGCACCTTGGATGTCATTGATGATGTGTATGCCATGAACGGACTTTATGTGCAGGACGGCTTTACATACTTCCGCAAAGCGTCTGACACATTAGGCGGCGAGGAGCAGATATGCCGTTTCAGAAATTCCGAATATATCAAGAAGAACAACAAGATACGCTTCATCTCACAGGAATACAGCTTTGACGCGCCCTTCGGCTGCGGCTACACCATCGAGCACATAAGTATGTCGGACGACAGCTTTGCGCTGTCTATCCTTTCGCAGGACAGCAGCTTTGATATGTGTGTTGTAAATTCCTACGATACCGTTGCAGGTAACATCCGTGACAAGGGCAGCTTTTATCCGCTGAACGATATTCCCGAGGTACAGGAGTATCTGAACAGATGCTTCCCATATTTGAAAGAAGCGGCAACGGACAGCAACGGGGAGATATGGATGCTACCTGTGAGCCTTACTGTCCCTGCAATTCTGTTCAGTGAGAAGAATTGTGCATCAGCAGGTGTGGAGTTCACAGACGGAATGACGGTGCAGCAGATTATCGAGCTATGCGAAAAGGCTCATGTATCGGATTACAGCAAAGGCTACGGAATACATCCCTATACGCTTACACAAAACTGGATGATACAGTATCTTACGCACAACGACAGCGTTGATACAGAGGTGTTCCGCAGCTTCTCGGAGTACACAAGGGAAAAGCTGAATATGTCGGATATGACGAGCTATCCCGAATATATGCATATAGCAAATCAGGCGCAGAACATGTTGTATTTCGAGGGCGGCAGAGAACAGTTCCTGTTCAGCTACAGCACCTTGCTATCCGAGCAGACATGGCTGTCAGGATTGGAGGGCTTCTCTGCCTGTGCTATTCCCAGGATGGACGGCGGTGATATCAATACGGCTACCTGTGCGTTCATAACCGTAAATCCCGCCTCCGAAAATCTTGAAGCCACTCTCGATTATGTAGCGAGCCTTGCGGAGCATCTTTCACAGCAACAGGACAGCTTTATGCTTTCTGATACGGCTTTATACAGCGAGGGAATGACTGGGCTGTATGACATATACGCAAACGCAGAGGTGGGCTTCAATGTTTCGGAGGAGCTTATCTACGACAGCTATGTGCAGTACCACGCAGGAAAGCTTTCTCTTGACGAGTTTATTTCAGAAGCTGAGAGAAAATACTCGGCTTATCTTAATGAATAGGGGGGCGTCTTTTATGACGATACTGACTGTTGTGCTGACGCTGATGCTTTGTCTGCTTATGACTTCCTGTGCCGACATCGTGGATGCATCGGAGGACAGCAGTGCTGCCGATATTTCTTCGGGTGCGCATACGATCTTGCACGACACATCAGAAGTAAACGAGGAGAACGATGAAAGCGTCGTGGAATTGCAGCCGCTCAGCGAAGGGCAGCTACAGCTGAGGCGGCTGAACTCAGGGCGCACTGCGATAAGCTCCGTCGATCTGAAGAATTCCACAGAATCGGGACGGATACTGTATGTGGAGGATACTGACACGACTTTCTGGACGGATAATAAATACCTCTATCAGAAAACGGGAGATGAATGCTTCGCACTGGTTAGCGGTATCGTATATTCGCTCAGTCTGTATGAGGGGAAGCTGTACTTTATATGCTCGGAAACCATAGCCGCGGAACAGCCCATGCGGGGAGAGCCGTTTGTGCTTGACCTTGAAACGGGAGTGCTTACATCCCTGTCGGATAGAACGACCAGCGCGATATATGTACAGTCCGACCGCATAATACTGCAATGCTTTGAGAGCTATACCGATACCGACGGCGCACTCAGGGGCAGGTATATCTATTACGAGTCTGCCCATGACGGAGCAGGGCTGACAAGACGTGACAACGCGGTGTTGTGTACAGATGCAGACCGTTATGTGACCTGCGTGCAGGATGGAGAGGCTGCTTATGATATCTACTACTGTAGGGACGACGAAAGCCCCCGAATACTGCTGGCAACGGAAAGCTGTATGCCGAGAAAAGCGGTGCTGTACGGTGAGTATCTGTATTTTATCGAAGGCTCATGGGGCGACACGATAAAGCAGGTAGCCCTTGACGGGAGCAAAGCTGCTGTCTGTTGCACTGATTATCAGTATATCTGGGATTATACGTTCCATGACGGGGAGCTTTATCTGCTCACTGATGTGTACTTTGGCAGGGTCGATAGTGAAATGCGGTTTATCAGAGGACGGATAATGCATGAGGATATAAGCAGTACACAGTTTTATTCTCTGTATTCGTATAAGGGAGGTATCATAGCCACAACGCGTGCAGGCTTCAGAGCGGTCACTGCCGATGAGTTTGGCAATTATCTGTTTTCGCATTTTAAGTTCAAGGACGATGCTGATACGGGTGCTTGACTTTTCCTGTCCTCAGTGCTACAATTAAGCAGAAGGGCGGTGATAGGATGCTGTCAGCTTATCTGTCAATGCTGTCAACAGCGGCTGACAAGAGCTTTGTTGAGAGCTTATACAACGACTATGAGCGAGAGATGTATGCAGCTGCATATTCTGTGTTTAAAAACAAAGCAGACGC
>JAFSHE010000125.1 GCA_017440445.1 Oscillospiraceae bacterium
AGCTGAATAAGCAGGGATATCTCAACGGGCATACTCCCTTTTCAGCGGTGGTGGCTTTCTCCGCAGAGCTTTTCGCTGCGATGAAGGGGCTGAGATACATCGCCCTCTCCAACGAAAGCAGCGCAAACGAGCCGTATGTTGACGGCACAAAGATAAACCATCAGTACAGCAAATCCACAGAGTTTGTGCGTGACTTCCGTGAATACTGCCGGAACAGCTTCGGCGGATACGGGCGCTGTCCCGAGTATTTCTCCCTGCTACGTCCATGGAGCGAGTGGCAGATAGCACGTGAATTTGTAAAGCATCCGCAGTATTTCGATGTATTCCAGAGCTGCAACCTCGGCAGCAAGACTGATGTATGGTGCGGCGAATGTGCAAAGTGTCTGTATGTGTACATCCTGCTGTCTGCATTCCTCGACGATAAAACGCTTGTCGGTATATTCGGCTGCAATATGCTGGAGAAATCAGAGCTTTCGGAGATGTTCGACGGTCTTGTACTGGACGGCGAGGATAAGCCCTTTGAGTGCGTTGGTACACGTGACGAGATAAGGCTTTCGCTGGAGATGGCATTCAGGATGCGTGGTGCGATGTCACCTGCGCTGATAAGGCGCTATGTGGGCTATCGTGAAACAGGCGGATTTAATATCCCCGACCTTACAGGATTCTTTGACGAGTACAACTTTGTACCCGAGGAGTTTCTGTATCTTCTGAAAGGTGAATAACATGGAGCTTTCTGTTTTAAAGCCCTTTTTCGAGGGCAGACGTGCCGCTATACTCGGCTTCGGACGTGAGGGCAGAGTATGGCTTGATATACTGAAAAAACTTGACTGCTGCGCTGAGATAGCAGTGGCAGATATGAACGAGGTAACAGCCGAGGGCTGTACTCTGCTCTGCGGCAGCGATTACCTTGACAGGGCGAAGGAGTACGACCTGCTGCTTCAATCCCCGGGCGTAATAATAAAGGATAAGCTGACCGCCGAGGAAAAGTCAAAGATACTCACCCAGACAGAGCTGCTTTTAAGGCTCAGACCCTGCAAGATAATCGGCGTTACGGGTACAAAGGGCAAGTCCACTACATCCTCGCTGATTCATCATTTTCTGCTTGCATGCGGTCATGACAGCATGCTTATCGGAAACATAGGCGTACCTCCGCTGGAGCGCTTTGAAGAAATGACTCCCGATACTGTCGCAGTGTGCGAGCTTTCCTGCCATCAGCTTGAATTTGTACAGCATTCTCCCGAGATAGCTGTGCTGCTGAATATCTTCCCCGAGCATCTTGACCACTACACGGGCTTTGATGCGTACAAGGCGGCAAAGGAGAATATCTACCGCTATCAGACCGAAAATGACTTTGCGATAGTAAACATCGACGCCATGCCCGAAAACGCCAATCACACCATATTTCCCGCCTCTCCCGACAAGGTGGCGATGGTATATGTGAATGACAAGGGCGACATCGTTATGCCCATGTGCACCATCCCGTCCGAAATGATTAAAACAAAGCTTCTGGGCAGACATAACATATATAATATCGCAATGGCACTGTCCGCAGCCGCTGCGGCTGTGGAGGCGGATATCGATACCTGTCTTGCCTCGCTGCCAGATTTTGCAGGACTTGAGCATCGGCTTGAATATGTCGATACCATCGATGGAGTAGAGTACATTAACGACAGTATCTGCACCATTCCCGAGGCGGCTATCGCTGCGGTGGAGGCCTCAGGCGGCGCAGACTGCACAATAGTCGGCGGAATGGAGCGAGGCATCCCGTACGATAAGCTGACGGATTTCCTGAATACAGGTGCGGTCAAGAACGTTATCCTTATCCCTGATACAGGCGAGCGTATAGCAAGGGACATCACAAACCCCGAGGTAAGGACCGTCCTTGCCGCTGACCTTGCAGACGCAGTGAATACCGCACATCAGCTTGCGAAAAAGAGAGTCATCCTCTGCCCCGCCGCTGCAAGCTACGGCTTCTACAAGAATTTTGAGGAGCGAGGAAAGCATTTCAAGCAGCTTGTACGTGGTCTGAAATAAACAATAACCCCCGAGATGCTTTCAACAGCACTTCGGGGGCTACTTTATTTACGCTCTGTTTCTCTGGTACGCTCACGCTTGGTCAGAAGCACTACTGTCTCGACATGCTCTGTAAACGGGAACATATCCACGGGCTGTATCATCTCTGCCTTGTAACCCTTTCTGGTGAGGAAGCCAAGGTCCCTCGCCAGAGTTTCGGGATTGCAGGAAACATACACGATGCGCTTCGGAGAGAGCTTTATCACGCTTTTCAGAAAATCAAGACTGCATCCTGCCCTTGGCGGGTCAGTTATCACCACATCTGCCTTTTCGCCCGCCTCTGCCATATCCACCATAAATCTGCCCGCATCGCCGCAGAAAAAGCGGATGTTCTTTACTCCGTTTGCGGCGGCGTTGTTCTTTGCGTCCTTTACTGCGTCAGAGTTAAGCTCTACGCCTATCACCTCTCCCGCATTCCTTGCCATGATAAGACCGATGGTACCCGTGCCGCAGTATGCGTCTATGACACGCTCGCTGCCCGTAAGCCCTGCGAACTCCGCAGCCTTGTTGTACAGCACCTCCGTCTGTATCGGATTGATCTGATAGAAGGACTTGGGGCTTATACGGAAGCTCAGCCCGCACAGCTTTTCCTCGATATAGCCGTCACCAAACAGCACCTCGCTCCTGTCGCCAAGCACAAGACTTGTGTGACGATCGTTGATATTACGCACGATCGTGGTTATCTCGGGATGGCGCTGAAGCAGCGCATTCACAAACGATCTCTGTGAGGGAAACCCGCCCGATGCAGTCACCAGCACCACCATCACCTGACCGCTTACAAATCCCCGCTTTACCAGCACATGTCTGAGAAAGCCCTTCATGGTGACATCGTTGAAAGGTCTTAGCTTAAAACTTGCAGCAAGCTTCCTTATCGTAACGATTATCCTGTCAGCGATAACATCCTCGATAAGGCAGTCATCAACAGGCACGATATTGTGCGTGGAGGACTGATATACTCCGCTGATGATCTTTCCGTTTTTCATGCCGAATGCAGCCTGCACCTTGTTACGATAATGGAAAGGCTCGTCCATGCCGATTATCTCATCCACATGGCAGTATCTTCCAAGAAGCCGTATCTCACGCACTTGCTTGAAGCTGAGCTGTTTTTCGTATGTCAGATTCTGGAGCTGGCATCCTCCGCATTTTTTATAGTTTGGACAAAGACTCATTTCAT
>JAFSHE010000126.1 GCA_017440445.1 Oscillospiraceae bacterium
CATAAAAAACATACGTAGTGTAGCTGGATATCTCATTCTTACCGCCAAGCTTATCCGCCCATATAATGCCCTCTGCGGTGAACAGTGTCATCTGAGTATCATCAGAAATAAGCGCCGCACCCGTCTCCTTATCCACTTTAAGCGAGGTAATGCCATTTCTGCCATAAGCCTCTTCTATTTCGTCTGTTCTCATAAACTCCACAGGATATCCCAGTGCATCGCCCAGCGCACCACCAAGAAGACATCCGCAGAATCTGTCATTTAACGTCAGTTCTTTCATCCGATCCATCCTTTACCATAATATATATTATTATATTTATTGTACCATGTTGTGTATGTTTTTTCAAGTATATAAACAGCGATATGCAAGATCAAAATAAAATTGTTCAAAATACCATGTAAATTGTCCCGAAAAATGCTTGACAAGCTGTTTTTTATCTGATATAATATCATAGTTAAGGCTCATGAAGTCTTATCCCCTTTCTCGCACACAGGGTGCGGGATATAATCCAGAAGGAGGTGCTTATAAATGGCAAAGATCACTGAGAAGTATGAGGCAATAATCGTTTTCTCTCTCAAGAAGGACGAGGAGCAGATCAAGGCTCTGACAGCTAAGTTTGCTGACCTTATCAAGGAAAACGGAACACTCGGCAACATTGACGAGTGGGGCAAGAAGAAGCTTGCATACGAGATCAACTACGAGGGTGAAGGCTACTACGTAATGTACAATTTCGAGTCCAAGCCTGATTTTCCCGCTGAGCTGGAGCGTGTTATCAACATCACCGACGGCGTACTGCGTTCCATCGTAGTTCTCGCACAGGGCAAGTAATTCAGAAACGGCATAAGTATTGGGAGGTGTTTTAATGGCTTACAACAGAATAGTATTAATGGGTCGTATCGTGAACGATATCGAGTTAAGGACCACCCCTACCGGCGTTACTGTTGCATCCTTCCGCATTGCGGTAGACGCAAACTATCAGACAAAGGGAGAGGAGCGCAAGTCCTACTTCTTTAACATCGTTGCATGGCGTTCTACCGGCGAGTTCATTCACCGCTACTTCTCCAAGGGTCGCATGATACTTGTTGAGGGCGAGCTTACGAACAGAAACTACACCGACAAGAACGGAAACACAAACACCTGGTACGAGATCGTTGCTGACAAGGCTTTCTTTACAGGAGAGCCCAAACAGAGCGGCGCATACGGCGACTCCTACGGAGGCGGCTACAACGCGCCTGCACCGTCACCTGCCCCCGCACCTGCGGGCGCACCCGTGCAGTATCAGACACCCGCTCCTGCTGCTCCCGCAGCACCCGTGAGCGATTTCTCCGCTGCCGAATCAGATGACGGATATCCTTTCTAATCTTAGAAAAACCGTTTTACCTATACTAATAAGGAGGTTACAGTACCATGGCTGAAAAGTTTGAGAGACCTGCTCATCCCGTAAAGCGTGCAAGAAAAAAGGTTTGCCAGTTCTGCGCTGACAAGTCCGAGTTCATCGATTACAAGGATGTAGCAAAGCTCAGAAAGTGCATGACAGAGCGTGCTAAGATTCTTCCCAGAAGAGTAACAGGCTGCTGTGCATACCACCAGAGAGAGCTTACAACAGCTATCAAGAGAGCAAGACAGATCGCTCTCATCCCCTACACAGCTGAGTAATTCAACTGAAAACACGACCCCTTTCGAAAAGAAAGGGGTCTTTTTTTATTCCGTTTCATTATCGCTGTCGCTGAAGAACTTTTGCAGCTCGTTGACATTCCACTCGGACACTTCCTGCTCAGCCAAAGCCCTGCGCTCCTGCGGAGTGGCATTGCTGTAACGGACACGTTTGTCAAACTTATCAAGCGTTTCCTTGCTGTTATCGATCGTTACTATCGCCTTGTTCAAATCGAGAATTGCCATAACTGTTCCTCCTGTATTATGATTATTCGCTCATGAAATAGCTTTTCAGCTGTACATAAGCATCACTGTCAGTCTTTGCTTCGCCGCGCTCCTGACACGACGCATTACGAAAGCTTTCGTCAGCCTCCCTTTTCTCTTTTTCCTTTTCAGGGTCTTTGACGACAACGCCAGCGACCTTTGCATTGCTCAGATCGTATTTATTGTCTGATATATTAGGTCACCTGCGCTTTCGTGTTATTATATTCTAATTTTAGCACGTTTGTATATCTTTTGCAAGTGGTCTGTTCATATTTTCTTGAAAAAGCGAAAAAATCATTGAAAAGAACAAAATAATATGGTACAATATAAAAGCACATAATTGTAATATATTTCAGAACAGACCAAGGAGCTTTTATGCACGAATTTGTACATCTTCATGTTCATACAGAATACAGCCTGCTGGACGGCGCATGTCGTCTTAGCAGGCTTGTTCATCGTGCAAAGGAGCTAAATATGCCTGCCCTCGCCATAACAGACCATGGAGTGCTTTACGGTGCGGTGGAGTTTTACTCCGAATGTAAAAAAGCAGGTATAAGACCCATCATCGGATGTGAAGTCTGCATCGCTCAGGGCAGCCGACTTCAGAACGACCACACCGACCGTCCTCCATATCACCTGACGCTGCTTTGCAGGAACTATACAGGCTACCGCAATCTTTGCAGACTGGTGTCTGACTCCTGCTCACACGGGATCAGCACAGTTCCACGCTGCGACCACGACACCCTGCGCCGTTACAGTGAGGGACTTATTGCGCTTTCAGGCTGTATAAAGGGCGAGATACCCCGACTGCTTCTTCAGAACAGATACGATGACGCAAAAGCTGCCGCCGAATGGTACATCTCTGTTTTCGGGGATGGCTTCTACCTCGAGGCGATGAACCACAACACAGATGAGGAACAATATATCCTGCCAAAGCTGCGCAGATTGTCTGCGGAGCTTGGAATACCACTCTGTCCCACAAACGACGTACACTACATCCGTAAGGAGGACTACCGTACACAGCGGGTGCTGTACTGTATAGGACATAACAAGCGGCTGTCTGACAACGACCCCGCACAGCTTCCTACGGAGGAGTATTACCTGAAGGATTATACCTCGATGCGCAGATACTTTACAGACGAGGAGCTTTCCATCCCTCTCAGGATAGCGCAGGAATGTGAAGTGGAGTTCGAATTCGGTGTGACCAAGCTCCCTCGTTTTACCGCCGAGGGTGTTACCGACAACACCGCCTATTTCAGAAAGCTATGCTATAAAGGCGCCCAGAAACGATACGGCACGCTTACCGAAGAAATAACAGAGCGTCTTGAATACGAACTTTCCGTTATCGAGAAAATGGGATTTGTGGACTATTTCCTTATCGTATGGGACTTCATACGCTATGCAAGGTCACAGGATATCCCTGTCGGTCCTGGTAGAGGCTCTGGCGCAGGAAGCCTTTGCGCCTACTGCATGGGCATAACGGGAATCGACCCGCTGAGATATGACCTGCTGTTTGAGCGTTTTCTCAATCCTGAGCGTATCAGCATGCCCGATTTCGATATAGACTTCTGCAACGAGCGCAGAGGCGAAGTAATAGACTATGTCCGTAGGCGCTACGGCGCAGACCACGTGGCGCAGATAATCGCATTCGATACCATGAAGGCAAAGGGCGCACTGCGTGATGCAGCAAGGGTCATGGGAATATCCCACTCTGCCGCAGATACCGCAGCACGGCTTATACCCTCATTCAAATCCACCCTGGCTGAGGAATCAAAATCGGGAGAGCTTGCAGCACTTTGCGAGGAAGACCCCGAGATACGCTCCCTTGTCGGAATTGCAAGAGAAATAGAGGGCATGCCACGTCACACCACCATCCATGCCGCAGGAATAGTAATAACCCGTGACCCTGCCGCAGAATACGTGCCGTTGCAGACCTCCGACGGAGAAACTGTTACACAATACACGATGGGTGTACTGGAAAACCTCGGACTGCTGAAGATGGACTTCCTCGGGCTGAGAAACCTGACCGTAATAAAGCGTGCCGAGGATATGATAAAGAAAAATCACCCTGATTTCAGTATAAACGATATAGACGATACCGACCCTGCCGTTTATGAAATGCTCTCAAACGGAGGCACAGTAGGAGTATTCCAGTTTGAAAGCGCAGGTATGACAAGCGTCCTTTCACGGCTCAAGCCCCGCTCGATAGAGGATCTCACCGCAGCGCTTGCGCTGTATCGTCCAGGACCTATGAACTCTATTCCCACGTATATCGAAAACAGACACAAAAAGCCCGAGGAGATAACCTACCGTCATCCCGCTCTGCGGGATATCCTGTCCGTCACCTACGGAGTAATCGTGTATCAGGAACAGGTAATGCAGATATGTCGTAAGATCGGCGGATACTCCTACGGCAGAACTGACCTCGTGCGCCGTGCCATGGGTAAGAAAAAACACGAGATAATGCAGCAGGAGCGCAGCGCCTTCATATACGGCACCGACTCAAACTGCGGCGCAATAGCAA
>JAFSHE010000127.1 GCA_017440445.1 Oscillospiraceae bacterium
ATATCAAGCAGAGCAACATCAAAGTTACCGTTCTGCTTCTGATACTCAGCCACCGCATCCTCGCCGCAGGAAACATCCACAACATCATAGCCCGCTCTGCGCAGATTTATCACCACAAAATCACGGATAGCTTCCTCGTCCTCGCATACAAGAATTCTTTTCATATCGTTTTCCTTTCGGTCTTATATCCTATCATTTATCAAGCAATATAAAGCTGTTTTCAAGCTCGCTCTCGGTAAGCGCAAGGCTGCCCGTCTTATAGCTGTTGGTGACTGAGTAGCAGTAGACTGCCTCCTCGGTTTCTCCCAGAATGGTCATTCCTGCGGAGTCCTTAAGCTTTTCACCATCGTTCTTATCCACTATGCGTATGCGCATAAGCTCCGTGGCATCGCTTACCTCCAGCCCCGTCTTTGCGTCATAGCCTATGAAGATTATCTCGTTATCCTGAAGATTAGGCACTGCAGAAACCACGCCCTGCCATCTGTTCGGGAAAAGCAGCACAAATCGGAACTTACTGCTGAAGTAGCCGTAATATTTCAGTGCAAAGCTGTTGTCCGAGATAGTATACCACTGCACCGCACAGAGCTGCTCAGGCCTTGTCAGAGTTTCATAGCCGGGCAGCGGAGTGGTGGACGGTATCTCGATAAACCCGTCACTGTCGATATCGGTGCAGAAGATATCCGCCATATAATCGTTCGTAAAGCGTGAAATTATGCTGCTTTCAGGCTCTGACCCGATACTGTCGGGGCTTATCAGCGTATTATCCTGACAATAGATGACATCTGTACCATACTGACCCTGACCACGTAAGCAGTCAAGAAACAGTGCCGAAACATTCTCGGATATCAGTCCCTTGGTGGTGCTGATTATCTCGGAATGACTGCCTGCAAGAGCAGTTTCACTGAGCTTTTCAAAACCTGTTTCAGTGCGTCCGAACATCATGGCAGTAGAAACTCCCGCTGTCTTATCCGTAGAAACCGTGATAAGCTCGTTGAAGCCGTCGCCGTTAAGGTCTATGACCTCAAGACAGGAGTAGGATGCCGTATAAAGCTCCTTTGCAACTCCCTCGGCATAATTTATCACGCTGAAGGTCTGCTCGGTCTGGTTCAGCATAGAGAAACGGACGATGATATCTGTCCTGTTGCCCACACCCAGTGTAGTGAAGCCGATGCTCTCGACCTCGCTGCCGATACATGCAAGGTCGTACACCACCTGCCATGTACCCTCATGCTGGTCAAGCACCTTAAGACGCAGCGCAGCGTCGCCCGACTGAACAGAATCCTGCTCATAGAACACCAGCGCTTCGTCGGTAGGCTCGTCGTCGATATTCCTTACAACGACCGCAGAGCGGTACTCGCCGCCCTTGGGGTATTTCAGCTTTACAGCAGAGCCTGTGCTGTTTATCAGCGCCTGATATATCTCGTTCTGCTGCGCATCAAGCTTCGGTGCGGACAGAAGATTTTCCACGGAAAGTCCCGTGGAGCATCCTGTCAGCAGCGTTACCGCAAGCAGCAAAGGTAGTAGTTTTCTTTTCACATCTGACCTCTTGAACTGTAATTTGAAGTAATGCATACCTATCCATTGTATATACTTTATAATTATAGCACAATTTCATAAATAAAGAAAGGGTTTTTGTGAAATTTCTTTGAGTTTTTGATAAAAAACGAGCATCCTGTATATCTTGAAAAAAATAAAGGAATATGCTACAATTAAACGGGGTGATAAGATGAACGATATGCTGCTGAACTATTTCACAAATGACGAGAGCTTCCCGTTTTTCATACAATTCGGCGGCCACGACGAGCCTCTGGAGCTGCACGGACACGCAGACTTCTCAGAGCTTGTGGTGGTGATGGACGGCTCTGCGGACCACATCGTGGAAACCGAGCATTTCCCAGTCAGAAAGGGAGATGTTTTTGTCATGGGCAGCGGAATTCGCCACGGCTACGACAACGTAAAGGGACTGCGTATCTGCAACGTGATGTTCCGACCCGAGGCGCTTCTCAACGGCGACCACGACATCAAGCAGCACGCAGGCTTCCATGCGCTTTTCCTGCTGGAGGCAGAGGTAAACAGGACAGCAGGCTTCCGCAGCAGACTAAGACTATCTCACTCCGACTTCGCAGATATTGAATCGCTTCTCACCATGACAGTAAAGGAATATTCCTCTGATTCCACTGGGAAAAAGACCATGCTCCACGCCTGCTTCATGCAGATAGTCGTAAAACTATCAAGGCTGTACGACGCTCCCGCCAAACAGCCCGAAATAAGCGGAATGGCGGAGGCCGCCGCATTCATGGAGAGTCACTACATGGAGGACATTTCGATAGAACAGGTGCTGGAGATATCCCACTACTCACAGCGACATTTTATAAGGCTGTTTTCCGCCGCATACAACACCACACCTCAGAAATATCTGATGGGCATACGTATCCGCAAGGCATGTTCACTTCTCAGGGAAAGCACGCTACCCATCACGGAGGTCGCTATGCGCTGCGGCTTCGGGGATTCCAACTACTTCAGCCGTGCATTCAGAAAGGTCAGCGGAATGACACCCTCTCAATTCAGGAGCGGAAACGGGATATCGTACATGTAACTTTAACAAAAACAAAAGCCTGAGATGTTATTCTCAGGCTTTATATATTATGCACGTTGTTTTCTCTTTTCGACCTTTTCCTTATACATCAGATGGTCTGCACGCTTTGTTA
>JAFSHE010000128.1 GCA_017440445.1 Oscillospiraceae bacterium
ACGCTAACATAGAGCACTACGTAAAGCTGGACGAACTTTCCGAAGAAAATGAGACACTCGGTATCATAATCGATGTCACAGAAGAAACTGTAAAACGTCTTCAGATCGAAGCAGAGCGTGATATCGACCTGCTGACAGGCCTTTATAACCGCCGTGGACTGGAAAACAGACTGGAGGAGCTGTTCAGCGATCCTGTTCAGCTTGACTGCGGTGCTATGATAATGATAGACGCAGACGGTCTTAAGGAGATAAACGACAAATACGGTCACGACAAGGGAGATATCTACCTTAAAAAGATCGCTGAAATGCTTGGAACTATCGGAAGCCGCAACAGCGTTACCTCCAGAGAGGGCGGCGACGAGTTCGTGCTGTTCCTTTACGGATATTCTGACGAAAAGGAGCTTCTCGACGATCTTGATACACTGAAATATACCCAGAGCAACAGTTCAGCTCAGCTTGGGGATGACATAATCGTACCGCTAAACTTCTCCTATGGTTACAGCCTGACGGAGGGTCACAGTGATTACAGATCGCTGATGAAGGATGCAGATGAAAGAATGTACGAAAGCAAGCGTGAGCGAAAAAAGCTGCTCAAACAAACCTGAAGCCCTGTCAAAAGGGAAAATTTACAAAACCACTTGACAAATCGACAAAAATAACGTATAATAAGCCCGTAATGTAAATTTGGAAAGATATTTTCGGAGTCTTTCCAGCAATTATCGGACCACTCGCAGGAGTCAAGGCCATACGGACAGCCGGGTCCACTGCCGATCGGCGGTGTAAGCCGCCTTATTGATTGAGTTAAAAGCTCAAATTTTATAAGTTGGTTACTTCATAACCGAAAAATGCCAAGGGCGGTATCAGCCCGGTGCAGACTTGTGAAACGGTCAATAATAGCAGCAGATATGATTGCTTAAAGACTCTGACGATTACTTATCCTTACTGAAATACTGTGGTATGCAGTGCGGTATTCCGTGTTGCTGCTGCGTTTTATCAAGGTAAAGTGTTATCACAAGCTGTACTGTATGGTGCAGCTTGTTTTTTTATCCACATTCGTAAGGAGATACTGACATGAACTATCGTCTTGACCAGAACAGAGCGCCGATACATGAGGCACTGGAGCAATTCCGACAGATGCGAGTAGTCCCGTTCGATGTACCGGGTCACAAACGTGGACGTGGAAACCCCGAGCTTACAGCGTTCCTCGGACAGCAGTGCGTGGGAGTCGACGTAAACTCCATGAAGCCACTGGACAACCTGTGTCACCCCATATCAGTCATAAGCGAAGCGGAAAAGCTCGCAGCAGACGCATTCGGTGCGGCAAACGCATTCCTCATGGTCGGCGGCACAACAAGCTCGGTACAGAGCATGGTGCTTTCCGCCTGCAAGCGTGGTGATGAGATAATCCTCCCCAGAAACGTTCACAGAAGCGTTATCAATGCACTTGTTCTGTGCGGTGCAGTTCCTGTATATGTAAATCCCGAGGTAGACCAGCGTCTTGGTATCTCCCTAGGTATGCAGAGGGAACAGGTGGCGAAGGCGATAAAGGAGCATCCCAACGCAGTTGCGGTACTGGTGAACAACCCCACCTACTACGGAATATGCTCAGACCTGCGTGCTATCGTAAAGATGGCTCACGAGGCGGGTATGCTCTGCCTTGCGGATGAGGCTCACGGCACACATCTCTATTTCGGAAGCGGACTTCCTGTTTCCGCCATGGCAGCAGGCGCAGATATGGCGGCTGTATCCATGCACAAGAGCGGCGGAAGCCTTACCCAGTCAAGCCTGCTTCTCACAGGCCCAAATGTTCACGAGGGCTATGTAAGACAGATAATCAACCTCACGCAGACCACCTCCGCAAGCTATCTGCTGATGTCCAGCCTTGATATCAGCCGCAGAAATCTTGCACTGAGAGGACGAAAGGTGTTCCGTCAGGTCGCAGATATGGCAGACTATGCAAGAGAAGAAATAAACGAGATAGGCGGCTACTATGCTTTCGGCAAGGAGCTTATCAACGGCAACTCCGTGTTTGATTTTGATACCACCAAGCTGTCTGTTCATACGCTTGAGATAGGTCTTGCGGGTATCGAGGTGTACGATATCCTCCGTGACGAGTACGATATCCAGATAGAGTTCGGTGATATCGGAAACATCCTTGCCTACCTCTCCATGGGCGACCGCCCGCAGGAGCTTGAAAGACTTGTTTCCGCACTTGCCGAGATACGCCGCCGCTACTCCACCGACGGTACAGGTCTGCTCAATCAGGAGTACATCGACCCCGAGGTGGTGATAAGCCCGCAGGAGGCTTTCTACGCAGAGAAAAAGAGCCTGCCGCTTCGTGAAAGTATCGGTCTTGTGTGCAGCGAGTTCGTGATGTGCTATCCCCCGGGAATCCCGATACTCGCCCCAGGCGAAAGAATTACAGAACAGATAATAGATTACATAGAATACGCAAGGTCCAAGGGCTGCTCCATGACAGGCCCCGAGGACGAGGAGATAAAGCGTCTTAACGTTCTTGTATAAAAAAGGAGGACAACGATGGAATTATGGTTCAGCGAGCTTCACACCCCCGATGTGAAGCACAGTATACGTGTTAATCGTCACCTGTATTCACAGCAGAGCGATTATCAGCGCATCGATATATTTGAAACACCCGAATTCGGCAGAGTGCTTACCCTTGACGGAAACGTAATGCTCACCGAGCGTGACGAATTCATCTACGACGAGATGATAACACATGTCCCCATGGCTGTACATCAGGGAATAAAGGATATCCTTGTTATCGGCGCAGGCGACGGCGGCGTTGTAAGAGAGCTTACCCGCTACGACCGTGTGGAACACATCGACCTCGTTGAGATGGACCCGCAGGTAGTGGAAGCATGCCGTGCATATCTCCCCGGAAACGCCTGCCGAATGGATGACTGCCGTGTACATATCTACTTCGAGAATGCACTGAAGTTCATCCGCCGCTGCGAGAACAAATACGACCTTATCATAGTTGACTCCACCGACCCGTTCGGTCCGTCCGAGGGACTTTTCACACTGGAGTTCTACGGAAACTGCTACAATGCGCTGCGTGAGGACGGAATCATGGTAAACCAGCAGGGCAGCCCCTTCTACAAGCAGGACGCAGAGGCGATGCAGAGAAGTCACAAGCGTATCGTTCAGACCTTCCCCATAAGCAAGGTGTATCAGGCGCACATCCCCACATACGCAGCGGGATACTGGCTGTTCGGTTTTGCAAGCAAGAAATATCATCCGATAAACGACCTTGACGCTGAGGCATGGAAGAAGTTCAATCTTCGTACAAGATACTACACCACGCAGCTTCACTCGGGTGCGTTCTATCTCCCCGCATTCCTTGAGGAGATGCTTAAGGAGGTGGAGGGATGACCCCAAACATAGAAACCTTTATCGGCTGCGACAGCAGCTACGAGGAGGCTCAGCTCGTCCTTTTCGGAGCGCCGTTTGACAGTACCACAAGCTTCCGCCCGGGAGCGAGATTCGGCCCCTCCGCTATACGTCATGAAAGCTTCGGGATAGAAACATATTCCCCCTATCAGGACGAGGACCTGACCGATTACAGCGTGTTCGACAGCGGCGATCTGGAGCTTTGCTTCGGTTCTTCCGAGGCGGCATTGTGGGATATTGAGAAAAGAGCTGAGAAGATACTTTCCGATGATAAGATACCGCTGCTTATCGGCGGTGAACATCTTGTTACCCTCGGAGCGTTCCGTGCGGTGGAAAGAAAATATCGTGATGTTCACATCATCCATTTTGACGCACACTGCGACCTGCGTGACGATTACCTCTGCGCTAAGCTCTCCCATGCATGCGTTATAAGGCGCTGCCACGATATCATCGGTGACGGCAGGATACATCAGTTCTGTATCAGGAGCGGCGAGCGTGAGGAGTTCCGCTTCGCTGCGGAACACACCAATATGCACAAATTCAACCTTAGCGGACTTGCAGAAACGCTCTATTCGATAGGCGACAAGCCGATATACTTCACCATCGACCTTGATTGCCTTGACCCTGCGTACTTCTGCGGCACGGGTACTCCCGAGGCGGGAGGAATAAGCTTCACAGAGCTGCTTCACGCAATAGAAGCAGTGTGCAGGCATAACGTAGTCGGTGCTGACATCAACGAGCTTGCGCCAATGCTCGACCAGAGCGGAGCAAGCACCGCACTTGCATGCAAAACACTGAGGGAGCTTATCCTCGCAATACTGAAGAACAGGAAATGATATCATGAAACAATACAAAATAATAAAAGTATACTATGACTACAAGCTGGCTTCCTTAGAAAAAGTCATCAACGATATGGCAAAGGATGGCTGGGAGCTTGTATGTATGTCGCCCGAGGCAGGAGCCAACACATTAAAGCTGCTTATCACATTCTGCCGTGAGGAAGCACAGCAGACGACACAGGGGGAATAAGATGAACTGCCCATTCTGCAACAAAGAAATGCCCAAAGGTATTCTGTCTGCCGATGGAAGAAGCACCATAAGGTGGAAGGAGGGCGACAAGAAAATGGGTGTTTTCGAGGGCATCGGCGGTATCGGCATAGTTACCGCAGCAAAGCAAAAGCACCCGTGGTGTGCTTTCACTATTGAAGCTTATTTTTGCAGAGAATGTAAAAAGATGATATTTGACACAGATGTGACTAAATAAAAAGGAGATTTGATATTATGGCAAGAGTTTTAATAATCGGCTGCGGCGGCGTAGCTAATGTTGCAATAAGAAAGTGCTGTCAGGTGAGCGAGGTATTCACCGAGATATGTATAGCAAGCCGCACAAAGTCAAAGTGCGACGCACTGGCTGAAAAGCTGAAGGACAAGACCTCTACGATCATCACCACCGCACAGGTGGACGCTGACAATGTTGACGAGCTTGTTGCGCTGATAAACAGCTACAAGCCCGAGCTTGTAATGAACATCGCACTTCCCTATCAGGACCTCACCATCATGGACGCATGTCTTGTCTGCGGAGTAAACTACATGGACACCGCAAACTATGAGCCTGAAAACATCGACGACCCCGAGTGGCGTGCAGTTTACGACAAGCGCTGCAAGGAGGAGGGCTTCTCCGCATATTTTGACTACACATGGCAGTGGGCTTACAAGAAGAAATTCGAGGACGCAGGTCTTACTGCACTTCTCGGCAGCGGCTTCGACCCCGGTGTAACTCAGGCGTACTGCGCTTATGCGCTTAAGCATGAGTTCGATCAGATAGATACCATCGATATCCTCGACTGCAACGGCGGCGACCACGGCTATCCATTTGCCACAAACTTCAATCCTGAGATAAATCTCCGTGAGGTATCCGCTCCCGGCAGCTACTGGGAAAACGGCAAGTGGGTGGAGATCCCCGCTATGAGCATCAAGCGTGAGTATGACTTCGAGGAAGTCGGCATGAAGGATATGTATCTTCTCCACCACGAGGAGATAGAGTCCCTTGCAAAGAACATCCCCGATGTAAAGCGTATCCGCTTCTTCATGACCTTCGGTCAGAGCTACCTCACCCACATGAAGTGTCTTGAAAACGTGGGCATGCTGTCCACTACTCCCATCAGCTACGAGGGTCACGAGATAGTTCCTATCCAGTTCCTTAAGGCACTCCTGCCCGACCCCGCTTCCCTCGGCCCCAGAACAAAGGGCAAGACAAATATCGGCTGTATCTTCAGCGGAACAAAGGACGGCAAGCCCAAGACCTACTACATCTACAACGTGTGCGACCATCAGGAGTGCTATGCCGAGGTCGAGAGCCAGGCTATCTCCTACACCACGGGCGTTCCCGCAATGTGCGGCGCACTTATGCTGCTTACAGGCAAGTGGAACAAGGCGGGCGTATACACCGTGGAGGAGTTCGATCCGGATCCCTATATCGAGGCGCTTGACAAGTACGGACTTCCTCACAGGGAGAGCTTTGCTCCCGCTATGGTGGAGTGATGACAGACATCAGAGAAAGGATACTCGCCTCCGACCTGCCTACTCCCTGCTACATCATAGATGAAGCCAGACTTATCGAAAACGGCAGGATTCTAAAAGGTGTTCAGGACAGGACAGGCTGTAAGATACTCCTTGCACAGAAAGCCTTCTCAAACTACGACCTCTACCCCGCCATTGAGCCGTATCTTGCGGGAACAGAGGCAAGCGGCCTGTTTGAGGCCCGCCTCGGCGCAGAAAAAATGCCCGCAAAGGAATGTCATGTATTCTGTGCAGCTTACCGTGAGAGCGAGTTTAATGAGCTACTGAAATACGCTGACCATATCGTGTTCAACTCACCATCGCAGCTTAAAAAGTTCGGAGTACGGGCTAAAGCTGCGGGAAAGAGCGTGGGACTTCGCATAAATCCCGAGCGCTCCACGCAGGAGGGTCACGAGATATACGACCCCTGCGCCGCAGGAAGCCGACTCGGCACCACTCTTGCGCAGTGGAATGAACACATGACAGAGGAGCTTATCGGGCTGTTGGACGGGCTGCACTTCCACACTCTGTGTGAGCAGGACTCCGACGCACTGGAGATGACCCTTGAGGCAGTGGAGGAGAAATTAAGTCAGTATCTTCACCGTATGAAATGGCTCAACATGGGCGGAGGACATCACATCACCCGTAAGGACTACGATATTCCCCGCTTAGAGAAGTGTATCACCCACATGAGAGATAAATATCAGCTTCAGATATACCTGGAGCCGGGGGAGGCTGTGGCGTTGAATGCGGGGTATCTTCTCACGGAGGTGCTGGATACTCTCAGAAACGGCGACACCGATATCGCAATCCCCGATATGTCCGCAGCATGTCACACTCCCGATGTCATTGAGATGCCCTATCGTCCGCCGCTGTATGGGTCGGGCGAGGCAAACGAAAAGCAATTCACCTATCGTCTGGGAGGTCCCACCTGCCTTGCGGGAGATATCGTGGGAGATTACAGCTTCGATAAACCGCTTAAAGAGGGCGACAGGCTCCTTTTCGAGGATATGGCGATATACTCCACCTGCAAGAACAACACCTTCAACGGTATGCCCCTCCCCGATATATGGCGGGCATGCGCCGACGGCTCTTTCAGGCTGCTGGCACGCTTCGGTTACGAGGATTTCAGATATCGTCTGGGCAGCGGAGAAAAGTCGATTTCTGTATAATATCTGACATTTTATACTATTTGTATATAAACACCCCGCATTTTCTAACAATACGGGGTGTTTTGCCGCTTTATAGATATGATGGAATTATTAAGACATATCCCGTACTTTATGGGGTATTTATAACAGAACACCAATGTTTTTGTAATAATATAGTGTCTTTATACTATTTGTATATAGAATTACCTATATTTCGTATGATCTGGTGTATTCTGCCGCATAAACTATATAAAAGGTATATCATATACTTAATAGCTATTTATACCAAAATCTCTGCTATTTTGTTATATTCTTATGATTTTATACTATTTGTAGCACAAAAACAGCCGACACAGAAAAATGTGTCGGCTGTTTGTTATGTATTTATGATATCAGACTATTTTATGCGCTTCTCTTACAAACTTCACATAATCCTCCTCGCAGATGGGACGTGAATAATAATAGCCCTGTATGAAATCGCAGTTTAGCGCTGCAAACTGCTCTGCCATGTTCTCAGTTTCTATGCCCTCCACCACTATCTCCATGTTCATGTCCTTCAGCATCTTCACAGTGTTCTGGAGGACTATCCACATCTTGGGATTGTTCTGCTCGTCCACAAAGGATTTGTCAAGCTTTACTATCTTCAGCGGAAGCTGTATCACTCGGCGCATATTGGAATATCCTGTTCCGTAATCGTCCAGCGAGAAGCTTATGCCCGCTCCCGTCAGCTTGTCAAGATTTGCACGGAGGATATCCTGACCACGGCTTACTGCGGTCTCGGTTATCTCAAGGTTTATCTTATCGGGAGTTATACCGTACTTATTCAGCACTCCCATAACCTTTTCGGGGAGATTGGTGTGAATACACTGCGCCACAGAAAGGTTGATCTCGATATAATCCACGCCAAGCGCCTTGAATTCGTCGCTTGCGATAAAGCGGCATACATCATCCAGTACAAAATCTCCTATCTTATGTATCGCACCGCTTTTTTCAGCGGCAGGGATAAACAGGTCAGGCGGTACAGAGCCGTACTCGTCGTCAATAAGTCTTATCAGCGCCTCAGCCGAGGAAAAGCGTCCCTTCTCCACAGAATAAATAGGCTGATAATACATCCTGAAGTTGTGGTTTTTAAGCGCACGGTTGATTATTCCGTCAATGCTGTTAAGCATATCGAATTTATCCTGCTTGAAAAGCTCGGATGCGAACATTACGCTGCTTGTATCCGGAGTTTTAAGGTAGAAGTCCGAGCCGAAGCTGTTCAGCGTATTGAACTCCTTTGCATCCTCGGGACACTCTGTAATACAGATATACGGAGTAAGGCTGACATAACCATCCGCAACAAGAAGCTCGTTGAGCTTTTCGCTGAGCATATACGCTGCATCCTTTGCCTTGTCACGGTTTTTTCCGCTGAACACCATGCGGAAGCGCCCTCTGTCAAGATAATACATGCTTGAACGTCCGTGAAGCTTGTTATTTATCTTATTCATCAGACATGCGGTCTTTTTCAGCAGCTTGATCGAATCATCATAGCTGATGGTAGACTGATACGTGCCGAAGCCGTCTATATTAAGCATAAGCACAGTAAATCGCTTGTCGATCTGGAATGAGCGCTTGATATCATCCGCATAGGCGCTGTATTTGCTTAAGCCTGTGTGAGAATCAAGTATCTCCTCGGGGCGCTGTACGGTCATGCTTACAAGAAGCAGCGAAAGCGCCGCTGCAAATACCTCTACCCTGTACTGAGGGAAAAGAACATGGATAATGATGGATGAAAGCACAAGCGGTATGATGGCAATAAGTGCAAGTATCTTTCCGACAGAAAGCAGCCTGCGATATATTATCACATACGCAGTACCCATCAGAGCATAGTATCCTGCGATAACATACACTATCCAGAAATACTCGGTGTGGATATAGATATTATTCCGGATAGTGAACATGTGATCTGTAAACAGGTTCACCACCAGCATGGCAATAAGCAACAGATACGGCACTATAAGCAAAAGCTGCTGCCAACGGTTACGATTAAATCGGTGCCATGTATCAGTCAGACTTATTATATACATGACATACGCAGGGGTCGTAAGGTTGTGCGTTATAAGGTATCCCGTATGTAGGAATGAAAGCAGCACAGGTGCGCTGACGCCACTGTTCTCAAGCAGTACAGTACATATATCAAACAATGCCGAGGCAAACACCGTACCCATCACAAAGAATATCATACGGTTGCTGATACCCTTTGTCATTCCGCGGAATATAGTTGAAAACAGCAGAAAAAGCAGCAGGATGACCGCCGCAATATCAAACTCAACTATTTTAACCATAACAACACCCCCTTAAAAAGACTTTACATATTTAAAACATTGTATCATAAAACCACAAAAAAGTCAACACAAATAGATTGCTATGCGCTTTAAAAAAGGGTATATTCACCATTAAAGAGAGAAAACAAAGCCTTTTTTTATATTTTTTTAAAAAAAATGCACAAAACCCCTTGACAAAATTGCACAAACAGATTATACTGTATATACAACACATGAACAGTTGTAAAACAGCAAAACAATTTTTCAAATAATTATTTTATATGAAAAGGAGAAATCGGTATGTCACTGAAAGTAGACGGCATAGTTAAAAAATTCGGCGAATATACAGCGGTGGATAACCTCAGCTTTGAGATAACAAAGCCCGGCGTATTCGCTCTGCTCGGCACAAACGGCGCAGGCAAGACCACATCCATACGCATAATACTGGGAATGCTCAGCAGCGATAAGGGTGAGGTAACATGGCAGGGAAAGAAGTTCATGACCTCGGAGGAGCCTATCGGCTACCTCGCAGAGGAGCGTGGACTTTATCCCAAGTACAAGATAATGGACCAGCTCATCTACTTCTGCACACTTAAAGGTATGAGAAAGCAGGACGCTGTAAAGGCTCTCGACTACTGGTTTGACCGTATGGGTGTAAACGAGTATCGTGACAAGCGTGCGGAGCAGCTTTCCAAAGGTAATCAGCAGAAGATACAGCTTATCGCAGCGCTTGCTCCCAATCCTGAGCTGCTTATCTTAGACGAGCCGCTCAGCGGTCTTGACCCTGTAAACGCAGAGCTTTTCAAGACCGTCATCCGTGAGGAGATAAAGAAAAACAAGTTCATCATCATGTCCAGCCACCAGATGCCCACCATCGAGGAATTCTGCAGCGACATAGTTATCATGAACAAGGGTCAGACAGTGCTTCAGGGCAACCTTAACGAGATAAAGAAAGGCTACGGCAGAGTAAAGCTTACCGTAAAGTGCGAGGGCGATATAACAGAGCTTGCAGCACAGCAGGGACTTGTCGTTACAGAGGATACTCCCAACGGACAGAGCTTTGCGGTATCCTCCGAGGAGCAGGCGCATAAGCTGCTTGGCTCCATCATGGATAAGAAGATACCCCTTATCCGCTACGAGCTGCGTGAACCCACTCTCAACGAGATATTTATTGAAAAGGTAGGTGCTGACAATGAAAACTAAGGGCTGGCAGAAGATATTCCGATTTACATTTATTCAGCATATCAAGACAAAGTCTTTTATCGTAGGTACTATCATAGTTTGTCTGCTCACCGCACTTATGGTGGCAGGTGTGAATGTACTCCCCAAGCTGCTCAGTGACGAGGAGGAAGTGATCTCAGGTTCTTCGAGTGAGCTTACATACCCTGATACAGTGTACATCTACGACAACTGCGAGATAATGGTGCCGCAGGATCTCACATCACTGCGAAACGCAGGAATAAATGTACAGCAGACAAGGTTCAATATCACCGAAATGACCGATAAGCTGGCTGAAAGCACCGAGTCCGCTGCCATGGTGCTTATCGACGAAGCTACACAGGACGGATTTGTTTTAGGATATAACGTAAAGACCTACTATTCCCCCGAAACTCCCTCTGAGGCGGTTGACGGTGTTACAACAGCAATTTATCAGATGGTAGACTACCGCAACATGATGAATGCGGGTGTTTCTCCCGAAAACTACGCAGCTACCCAGAGATACATCACCACAAGCAAGGTAACTGCGGGCGCTGATGAATGGAACATCTTCGAGAGCGCTATCAACTACTTTGTTCCCATCGTTGTTTCACTGGTTCTGTTCATGCTTATATTCGTGTACGGTCAGACTGTTGCACAGTCCATCGCTACCGAAAAAACCTCCCGAGTTATGGAGCTTCTGCTTACCTCTGTAAGACCCCTTGCGGTAGTTATCGGCAAGGTGCTGGCTATGGGTCTTGTATCCATCTGCCAGTTCATACTGATATGCCTTGTGGGCGGCGGTACATTCTTCGCAACTGCGTCCTTCGGTATCGGCGGCGAGATAATGGCACTTATGAATAACGCAGAGAATCTCGTAGGTGAGAATGCGGAGATCGCTGAAGCTATCAACAATACTATCGGCTCCATCACACCCCTCACTATCATCCTTGTGCTTGTTATCTTCATCCTCGGCTTCCTGTTCTTCGCACTTATTGCAGCGCTCGCAGGCGCAAGCATAAGCAGGATGGAGGACCTTCAGCAGGCTATGCAGCCCCTTTCCTTCCTCGGAATCGTCGGTGTTTATCTTGCATACTTCCCCGTTATCTTCAACATCGACTCCATGGAAACAGGCGCTGCCTCAATAAATCCCGTGCAGATATTCTCCTACTACTTCCCCGTTTCCTCCCCGTTTGCACTGCCCTCCGCACTGCTGCTGGGAACTCTCTCCACTATCGAAGTAGTCATCGCCATCGCAATACTCGCAGTGTTCGTAGTGCTTATCGCCATCGTGGTTGCAAAGGTTTACGAGGCTATCATCCTCCACAACGGCAACAGAATAAAGATGACCGATATATTCAAGATGGCTCTGCGTAAGTAAGCTTTACCTGCGGCGCAGCATCCTCCCCCTCCGTCTGCGCCGCTTTAAAATAAAGGCATCCAAAAAAGATTTTTAAGAAAGGTGGTCTTGCTATGAAAACAAGAAATGCTTTATACTTCTGGTGCGATGTGATATTCAGCAGCATCGTTGAATTCACACTTGAAATTATCGGCGAGATCATTGACGGACTTACCTGACGAAAGGACGTAAATTATGGACAACAAACGAATGAGACTAATATTCAGCATAAGTCTTATGGTAACAGGTGTTACCGCACTTGTGAATGGTGTGTGCAATATATTTTCGCTCCCTCTCCCTGATGTTGTTGTAAGGGTATTAGGTATAGTCGGACTTGCTGCAGCCGTAGTGCTTGCATTCTCATTCGTGAGGCTGTATATAACCGACAAAAAGAACAGATGATGATATCAGTCCGTACCGCACAGGAAACTGTGCGGTCTTTCTTTTACCTTGAAATAAACGTGATATCATGCTATACTTAGATATATCAGATACATCCAATGAACGGAGTGACATAATGAGCGGATACAGCTTTAGTGAAACTGACATAAAATACGCATACAGCGGCGCTCTTGGTGCGGAGTATTCCCCTGAGAGAACGAAATTCTCGGTGTGGTCGCCGTATGCTGAGAATATCACCCTGCGGCTGTATAAGAAAGGTGACAGCGGCGCACCCGAAAAAGAAACAGAAATGCACCTGTCCGAGGACGGAGTTTGGCGAACAGAGGTGTGCGGCGATCTTGACGGAAAATACTACACATATACTGTAACGCACAACGATATCACACGGGAAACAGCCGATATATACTCCCGCAGTGCAGGACTTAACGGTAAGCGTGGAATGATATTCTCCGAAAGCTCCGTTTCCCCCGAGGGATGGGACAGCGACCGTCCTGTAAGGTGCGCATCTCCCGCTGACGCAGTGATCTGCGAGCTGCATGTGCGGGACTTCTCCATGGATGAAAACGGGAGCTTCACGCTGCGTGGGAAATTCGGCGCACTATGCGAAGCAGGAGTGACAAACTCCTTCGGTGATGCGATAGGACTGGACTATCTTCAATATCTCGGAGTCACACATGTTCACTTATTGCCCGTTATGGAAAACGGCAGCGTTGATGAAGCCTCGCCACGCTATAACTGGGGCTACGACCCGCATCTGTACAACGTACCTGAGGGCAGCTACTGCTCCGACCCTTACGATGGTAATTGTCGGGTAAAAGAGCTCCGTGCGCTTGTACAGGCACTTCACAGCCGCAATATAGGAGTTATCTTCGACGTGGTGTACAATCACACATACTGCACCGAAAGCTCTCCGTTTGACGTGATCTATCCGCATTACTACTACCGCCACGAGGGAGAAAAATACTCTGATGGTTCAGGCTGCGGAAATGAGCTTGCCTCTGAGCGTGCTATGGTCAGAAAGTTCATCATCGACAGCGTCTGCGCCCTCGCAAGGGACTATCATGCAGACGGATTTCGCTTCGACCTTATGGGGCTTACGGATATCGTGACGATGAACATGCTTTCCGATGCTGTGAAGAAGATAGATCCCTGTGCCATCCTCTACGGAGAGGGCTGGACAGGTGGAATCTCCCCGATGACCGATGACCTCCGC
>JAFSHE010000012.1 GCA_017440445.1 Oscillospiraceae bacterium
ACGAGGGCGCAGCGATGTTTTACAGGCGTGCAGCGGAGCTTGGTCATGCAAGGGCGCAGTGCAGCTACGGAAAGTGCCTGTATCTCGGCAGCGGAGTTCCGCAGAACTATGCGGAGGCTTTCCGCTGGTTCGGATATGCAGCGGCGAAGGATCTCGATATCGCACAGTATAACCTCGGCATAATGTACCTTAAGGGCGTTTATGTCGAAAAGGACAGGGAGCTTGCTAAAAAGTACTTCACTCTTGCCATGCAGAATGGTCATGAGGAAGCGGCAAAGATTTTGGAAAAGCTGGGCTGATATACAGTCAGCTCATACATATACAGGGGAATTCCCTGATTAAAAAACGGAGGTAACCACAGTGATCACAGCAGCAGTTATTCTCACAAAATGCAAGCAGGAGCATAAGCTCTTCGGAATACGCACCGAGCAGCGTGAGGACGGTGCATGGTATGCAACATGGGCATTCAAGGTGTCCGAGCAGACCGCAAACCGTGAAAAGTTCGGTGATACCGCTATCAGCGGAAACATCTACGTTACAACTGAATATCCCACCTGCCCCTACTGCGGCGGAAAGGGCTTCTTCCAGTGTTCGGACTGCGGAAAGACCACCTGCTGGAACGGTGAGAACGAAACTATATGCGAGTGGTGCGGCAACTCTGCCGAGACCGCTGCCGAGGAGCAGTTTGACTCCATCACCGGAGGCGGCTTCTGATGATAAAGGTCGGTGACAAGATACCGCTGGAGCTTGGCGGCTATGCCGAGGTAAAGGCTGTACTCGGCTCGGGCGGACAGGGTACGGTGTACCGTGCCCTTTATCGTGATAAGGAATATGCGCTGAAGATGTACTTCAAGAACAAGCTGAAGCGCCCCGATATGTTCCGTGATAATCTGGCGGCGCTTGCTGACAGTGCCGACAGCGATACGGCATTCGTTATGCCGCTTATGCTGACAGAGGATACCCGTGACGGCTTCGGCTTCCTGATGGAGCTTATCCCCGAGGGCTATGCGCCGTTTTCCGATATACTCAATGCACGTGTAAAGTTCAGCGGGCTGTATTCGATAGTCAATGCGGCGATACGCATTACAATGGCTTTCCGTGAGCTGCACAACAGCGGAAAGAGCTATCAGGACCTTAACGACGGCGGCTTTTTCATCCGTCCCACTGACGGAGATATCAGGATATGCGACTGCGATAACATCGCTCCCTACGGTGAGCATCTAGGTATCGCAGGAAAGCCAGGATATATGGCTCCCGAGATAGTGCGTGGCGAGAAGGCTCCCGACAAGCTGACCGACCGCTATTCGCTGGCGGTACTGCTTTTCCGTCTGCTGCTGAGGGGCGACCCGCTTGAGGGCAGTCGTGTGCTGAAAAGCGTATGCCTCACCGAGGAGGCGGAGCGTCGTCATTACGGCATCGACCCGATGTTCGTGTACGACCCCGAGGATGACTCCAACCGTCCCGTGCGTGGAGTTCATAACAACATAATAAAGTTCTGGCGGATAATGCCCGACTACATAAGAGAGGCGTTCACCTATTCCTTTACGGTGGGACTTCATCAGCCCGACAAGCGTCTTATCGAGAAGCAGTGGCTTGACCTGCTGACAAGACTTCGTGGTGATATCTGCGCCTGCACCTGCGGCGCGCAGAGCTTTGCAGGCTCCTACGAGCGTGACGGTGACGGAAAGCTGATATGCTTCTGCGGAACGCACTTTGCACCACCGCTGGAGCTTACCGACGGAAAGAGCCGTGTGCTTCTCTCCGAGGGAACAAGGCTGTATGACGAGCTTGATATCATCGCTGAGGTGGTGCGCAACAAGGTAAATCCTGGTCTGTGGGGACTTAAGAACCTTTCTGCGGAGCAGTGGAGCTGTACTCTCCCCAACGGACAGGAGAAGGATATTCCGAGCGGCTCGGCTGCGCCTATCTTTACAGGTACGGCGGTAACCATCGGCGGAGTACGGTATGAGATAAAAGAGAGCGAATAAATTAAAAAACGGTATCGTGAAGATACCGTTTTTGTGTTTTATAAGGTTTATCAGCTTTCGATGTCGAAATCGTTGGGAATAAGGTCTGTCTTAGGGATAACGAATGTTCCAAGCTCGGTGTTTACACCCTTTACATACCAGTTCATGGCGTAGATGCCGGGAGTATCAAGCTGGTCGTTCTGCATGAGGGCAACATTTCCGTTGTTGTCCTTCAGCTCGCCCGAGAATATGTATGCCTGTCCGTTTGCAAGCTTAGGCACGAGTGCGGAGATGATATCCTGCGTGCCTGGCTTTGATGCGCCAAGCGCCGAGGAGATGCTTATCACGCCGTTGCCGATAGTTCCAACGTAAGCGTCAGTTTCCCATGTGTCGAGCTGTATCATTTTGAACTGTGCGAGATAATAGCTGTCGTGGTCTGCGTAGTAATACATCAGCAGGTTCTTGTAGTCTGCGGCGGTCTTGCTGTAATCAAGGTTGCCTATCACCTTTATGCCCTTGCTGTCGCAGTAGGAAACTGTTTCGGGGGACTCTGTGTAGCTGATTATCACATCGCAGCCCTTGCTTTTCAGTGCGTCTACCGCATTGTGTATCTCGTCGTTCTGTGTTGCGAATGCAGTGAACATCTCAGCGTCCTTATAAACAAGCTGAGCGCCCAGTGCTGCGGCATTTATCACCGCAGTGTTGTATATCAGGTTGGGGTCTACTACTATGCCTATCTTCTCGGCTTCGGAATTATATGCCGCTACCATTCCCGCAACATACGAGCCTTCGTACATCTGGTCGGTGTAGGCGGAGATGTTCATCGTGTTTATTCTTGCTCCGTGGCTGATGAAGTTAAGGTTCATGTTCTTGCCTGCAACATCGTTCAGCATGTTCTGGTATGTCCAGCTTCCCGATACTATGTAGGTGCAGCCTATATCCTCAAGACGAGCCACCGCCTCGGGGAAGTCGGTGATGTTCACCCCGTCAATAAAGAAGGACTGTACGTTTGTATGAGCGGAAGCAGCTATACGCTGCGCATTTGCCTCGGCAGAGTAACCGTTAAGGTCGCATTCGCCGTTGAAGATGAAGCCAACCTTTATTGCGGGCTCCTCCACTTCGGATACTGTGGAGCTTTCGCCCTCGGACGAGCCGTCAGAGCTGCCTGAGGTCTCCCCGTTACAGCCTGTGAAGCTTACCGTCATAACACACAGCGCAAGTGCGGCGCATATCTTTTTCAGCCAGATATTTTTCATATCAGATTACCTCCGGTAAAAAACATAAAAATACTACTGTTCGTATATAAAATCTATCCGAAAGGTCAGATTTTTTCGTGAATATACTTATCTAGCCTATATTATATCACATTTCAGCAAAAAAAACATCACTTTTTCAGAAATATTTCATACTATATTTAAAATTTACTGTTTCTTTTTATGAAAAGATGTGGTATAATGTAATATGTATAATTGGGAGAAGTATCACTTTTCCGAAAAAATGAAAGGAACAGTATGTCAATTAAAAAATTAATGGCTCTTGCAGCAGCTGCGGCGGTCGCACTGTCAGCAGGATGCTCTATACAGGTCGGCACGAAAAACAAGACCTTCGCCGACAGCATAAACTCGATAAAGCTTGACGATAAGGCGATAATCGCATCCCCGCAGGGAGTTGAGGGCGATGAAAGAAAGGCTCTGGAGATAGACTATCTCACGTTTAAAAAGGAATATCTCTACTGGATGCTGACAAACGGTATTACAGACGATACCGCAGATAAGACAGCAGAAGCTGCGGCGGCACAGCGCAGCAGCATTATAGAATATCTGATAAACGAAAAGATAATAGCTATAAAGGCAAAGGCGCTTGGTGTTGACACCTTCACGCAGGAGGAGCTTGACGCGCTTGATGCAGATTATCAGGAAAAGATAAAAGAGAATATCAAGGTATTCTCTGAAAACGCAGATTACGGCGACCTTACCGAGGCTGAGATAACAGACGAGCTTAAGCTTAAGCGTGGCGAGGAGGATTTTGACAAATTTCTTGCAAATGCGCTGATAACTCGTGAGGACCTGCTTATGTGGCAGCGCTCCGCACTGGTGACGGAAAAGCTCATCGAAGAAGTTACAAAGGACGTTTCGGTTGACCGCAGCGAGGCTGAGGACACGCTCAACAACTACATCGAAACGGTGAAAAAGCTGTATGAGGAGGAGCCTCTCACCTACGAGGCGGGCGGTGAGTATACCTCCTTCTGGCTGCCCGAGGGCAGCAGGCTGGTCAAGCATATCCTCATCGGTTTTGAGGAAAGCAAGGCAGACGAGATATCCGCCACAAGGGCAAGCGGCGACGAGGAGGGCGCAGACGCACTCCGTGAGGAAGCGCTGAAGGACATCGAGCAGCAGACCACAGAGATAAAGAATATGCTGGATAACGGAGCTGACTTCGACGAGCTGATAGAGGAATACAGCGACGATGCGGCAGGTTCAAAGGTATTTCCCGACGGATATACGGTAGTACCCGGCTCTGTATCCTTCGTGAGAGAATTCGTGGAGGCGGCATTCTCGATAGAGAATGTGGGCGAATACGTGCTGGCACCCTCGGATTACGGTTACCATATCGTAATGTATAACGGTGAGGCTAAGGTAAACGAGGAGGACCTTACGGAGTATGTGGATTATATCGCAGAAACGCTACAGGTCAGCGCAGAAAACGCAAAATTCGATGAAACGATGGAAAAATGGCGCAGCGAATATAATTATAAGATAGAATACGATGCGCTTGGCATAACACCGTCCGATAATACAGATACAACGGACAAGACCGATACAGCGGCTTAAAAGAAAGGAAACAAAGGCACTATGAATAAAAAGAAGATACTTGCGCTTATGGCTGCGGCAGCTATGCTGCTGTCATTCACAGCGTGCAATAATAACAGCACATCCTCTGAGGGCACAGAGAGCACATCACAGACCACATCGGACGGTGCAGCCGCTGCTGAGGGCTCCGTGCTTACCGCAGATATCCCCGCAGACAAGGTTATTGCGGAGATAAAGGACCACCCCGAAATGAACGTTACATTCGGTGAATTCATCAAGGAATACAAGTATTATCTTGCTTCCTACGGTATAACAAACGACACTGACCCTATGTACGCATCCTCTTTCCAGTCAAGGAGAGAGTACATCGTAAACTACCTCATAAACGAGGAGGTAATGAGAAAGAAGTTTGAGGAGCTTGGACTTTCCCTTTCTGCCGAGGACGAGGCGCAGATAGATACAGATACCGAAACGGGTATCGAGAGCATAAAGTCCACCCTTAAAACTCAGATATCCGCTACTCTTGCAGAGGGCGAAACGCTCACCGACGAGG
>JAFSHE010000129.1 GCA_017440445.1 Oscillospiraceae bacterium
CTTTCGTAGAGCTTCTGTGCGCAGTCAAGGGTCTGCTGTGCGGTGTAGCCATACAGCTTGTTTGCGTCACGCTGGAGGGTGGTCAGGTCATACAGCTTGGGCGGGTTTGCGTTTTTCTGCTCCTTTACCACATTCTTCACCTCGGCGGTGCTTCCGCAGGAGGCTGCTGCCTTTTCAGCGTCAGCCTGCATCTCTATCTTGTCGCTTTCAGCGGTGAATTTCCCGCAGTTGAGCAATACTGAATAGTATTTCGCAGAGGCAAACTGTGCTATCTTCTTCTCACGCTCCACCAGCATAGCGAGAGTGGGAGTCTGTACACGTCCCACGGACAGCATGTTGCGGTATTTCACGGTGAAAAGACGTGTGGCGTTCATTCCCACTATCCAGTCTGCCTTGTTGCGGGCAAGACCAGAGCGGAAAAGTGCGTCATACTCGTGGCCGTCACGCAGGTCGCTGAAGCCGTCACGGATAGCCTCGTCCGTCATGGAGCTTATCCACAGTCTCTTGAATGGCTTTGTACAGCCCGCAAGGTCATATACATAGCGGAATACGCACTCGCCCTCACGGCCTGCGTCGGTGGCGCAGATTATCTCGTCCACGTCGTCACGCAGCATCAGCGATTTCAGGTTTTCGTACTGTGCGGCGGTGCTTTCCGCAACCTCCCACTTGAATTCCTCGGGGATGATGGGCAGGGTGTCAAAGCGCCAGGGCTTTTCGTAGCGCTTGTCGTATTCCTCGGGAGAGGCAAGGGTCACAAGATGACCGAAGCACCATGATACTATATATCCTCCGCCCTCGGTGAAGCCCTCGCCACGGCGCTTGTTTGCACCGATCACCTTTGCGATGGAGTTGCCGACAGACGGCTTTTCTGCAATTACCAGTTTCATAAAAATACCTTCCTGTTTCGTGAGTTGCCGTAAACACGGCTTTTATATTTTAGCACATTTTTTCTGTTTTCGCAATAGGCAGTAAGGTATTTGCATCCGCTTGTCATGCGTCGGGATATTAAGATTTTGAAACTGTGCCGATATTGCCGACACCTGCGCATCCCGTATGAAAAGTAGCTGTGGGAGTCGGTTTTTTGAAACATCGGACAGTCTGCGTTATATAAAGAGGAGTATCGGGTATTGATTTTTTAAATAAGGTATGATATAATTAGCTAAACACATCGGTTTTACTTAATTTGCTAAATTTTATTTCTGAAAGGAGTTTTTCACATGAACGCAAAAAGGATCATCAGCGGACTTCTCTGTGCGGCTATGATCATCTCGGTGACAGGCTGTGACGAGGCCCCCGCTAACACAGGCACAGGCGCATCAGGTGGTAGCGTTACTGAGCTCACCTCGATAACCACCACCACAAACACACTTGACGATGATATCAACAACCCCGTGGATATCTCGGATTTCGTTGAGGAAAAGACCCTCGCAAATCCCAACCTCGTATACTTCAGCCATTACGACGCACGTGTTGCGGGCGATATCAAGCCCGGCGTAAAGCTGTTTGAGGAGACCTACGGCGGCAAGATAGACTATATCGAGGTAGCATGGGCTGAGGCACAGGACAGACTTGCTACACTTATCGCCAGCGGCGATTCTCCCGACCTTGTTGACAAGGGCGACAACACCTTCCCCTCGCTGATGGCGAAGAATATGTATGAGGACCTCACCGATTACATAGACCTTACTAAGCCCCAGTGGGACGGCATGCACGAGCTTATCGAAAATTACAGCTGGAACGGCAAGCACTTCTATTATCCCTTCACTGTAAACGCTCTGCCCAACTGCCTTATCTACAACAAGACACTGTTTGAGGACGCAGGCATCGACGACCCCAAGGAGCTTTACGACAACAACAACTGGACATGGGATACCTTCAAGAACTGCATGCAGCAGTTTATGGACAACGTTGATGGCGCAGTAGGCGGCGTTTACGGTCTGCTGGGTACAAACATCATCATTACGACAGGCGTTCCCTTTATCGGCGCTGAGGGCGGAAAGATAACAAACAACATCCACACCGCCGAGGTCGAGCGTGCTACCCTCTACCTTGAGGAGCTGCGCAGAGAAAAGCTCGCAGTACGCGGCGACGGTATGTGGAGCAACGAGACCGCTCCCCTCGCAAAGAGCAAGAACGTTGCGTTCCTCGGTGTAGGCCAGTGGAAGATAACAGACTTCTGCAAGGTAAAGACAGGCGACGAGTTCGGCTTTGTTCCTTACCCCAGAGATCCTGCGGCTGATAAGTACTACTATGGTTCTTCCAATTTCGGCTACATGGTACCCAAGGGCTCCGAGAATATTGAGGGCGCTGCTGCTTTCATCGACATCATGCGTCAGTGCAATACCGATCCCGAGCTTAAGAAGGTAATTCAGGAGAGTATCATGAACGACAAGCAGTACTCCGTTGAGCAGTACGATTTCCTTACCTCCTTCGAGCAGATCCAGAACTTCGACATGGTAGTTGATATCTACGGCGGCTTCAGCAGCGAGTTCACAACACTCGTTGACGATATCATGATAAACCTCGCATTCGAGCAGAGCGAGAACCAGCAGAGCTGGGCACAGCTGAGAGGCTCCTACGAGGCTATGATCGAGGCTGAGATATCCGAGTTCCAGGCTCTCCAGAGCTGATAAGGCTGATAAAAGAGATATGCCCTCCCTTTTCGGGAGGGCATTGTTTTGTCACAGCTTTTCAAAGGTCTCCTTTGTAAGGCCGCAGACGGGACATTCCCAGTCCTCGGGGATGTCCTCGAACTTCGTACCGGGCGCAAGTCCGTGGTCGGGGTCGCCCTTTTCCTCGTCATAGATGTAGCCGCAGGGACATTCGTATCTCATACCGTTCCTCCTTTCACAGGTCATGCGGTTAGTTTCCCGCAGGCGGGCGGATTTATTCAGCACCGCAGGAGGCTTTTGTCCGTGCTTGTCTTTTTTTAAAAAAATTCCGCATATTGGATAAATCGCACTTGACATATCGGGGATTTTGGCTTATAATAAGAATGTTAATATTTTAATAAACAAAAGCGGCACAGCCGCTAATAATTTTCAGGAGGCATACTATGAAAAGAGTGTACAATTTCAGTGCCGGCCCCGCTGTTCTGCCGGAGGAAGTCCTCAAAGAAGCAGCAGATGAGATGATGGATTACCGTGGAACAGGCATGTCCGTTATGGAGATGTCCCACCGTTCCAAGGCTTATGATGAGATCATCAAGGACGCTGAAAAGGATCTGCGTGAGCTGATGAACATTCCCGACAACTACAAGGTACTGTTCCTTCAGGGCGGTGCTTCCCAGTTCTTCGCTGAGGTTCCCATGAACATGATGAAGAACAAGAAGGCTGCTTACATAATCACAGGTCAGTGGGCTAAGAAGGCATGGCAGGAGGCTAAGATTTACGGCGAGGCTATCGACGTTGCATCCTCCGCAGACAAGACCTTCTCTTACATCCCTGACTGCTCCGACCTCGATATCCCTGAGGACGCTGACTATGTTTACATCTGCGAGAACAACACCATCTACGGTACAAAGTTCTGGCAGCTCCCCAACACAAAGGGCAAGGATCTCGTAGCTGACGTATCCTCCTGCTTCCTGTCTGAGCCTGTAGATGTAAGCAAGTATGCTGTTATCTACGGCGGTGTTCAGA
>JAFSHE010000130.1 GCA_017440445.1 Oscillospiraceae bacterium
ATCCCAGACAGGTGTTCCCCGCAGCGGTAAGCTGGAGGACCTCGTTAAGAAGACTGTTCCCTTCAAGGTAATCGAGATCAACGAGCAGAGAGGCCGTGTAGTTGGTTCTATCAGACAGGCTACAAAGGAAGTTCGTGACGCTGAAAAGGCTAAGTTCTGGGAGTCCATCGAGGTTGGTCAGAAGTTTGAAGGCGAGGTTCGCTCCATCGAGGACTACGGCGTATTCGTTGACATCGGCGCTGTTGATGGTCTTGTTCGTACAAGCGAGCTGACATGGAACAGAGTTGGTCACCCCAAGGACATCGTTAAGGAAGGCGATAAGATCACTGTTATCGTTAAGTCCTTCGATCCCGAGAAGAAGAGAGTTTCCCTCTCCGCTAAGGATCCCGATGAGAATCCCTGGACAAAGTTCGTTGCTGACTACGCTGTAAACGACGTTATCAAGGCTACTGTTGTAAGCATCACAGAGTTCGGTGCTTTTGCTCAGATCATCCCTGGTGTTGACGGCCTTATCCACATCTCCCAGATCTCCACAGAGAGAGTTACCAACATCGCAAGTGTTCTCGCTGTCGGTCAGGAGGTTGAGGTTAAGATCATCGACATCGACACTGACAAGAGCAGAGTTTCCCTCTCCATGAAGGCGCTCATGGAAGATGCAGCTCCCGCTGAGGACGATGCAGCAGACGCTGAGTAATTTTGGGTTTCAAGACCTCTCCATTCGGAGAGGTCTTTTTTTATAGTTCTATAATACAATTTGTAATATATTGGTGAGATATTACAAATATATTTGACAGATTACGGCATTACATGATATAATCTACAGGATAGGAGCGTGAGAATATGATATACTTCGACAATGCGGCTACGACAAAAATGTGCAAGGAAGCCTGTAAAGCTATGTTCCCCTTGCTTGAGGAGCTATGTGGAAATCCATCATCCGCACATGAGGCGGGACAAGCTGCTGCGTCTGCACTGTTTACAGCACATCGTGATGTTGCAGGCTGTTTTGGCTGCGAGCCTAACGAGATATTCTTCACCTCCTGCGGCAGCGAGGGAGATACAATGGCTCTGCTGTCAGCTGCGGAGTATGGGGCTTCGCAAGGGAAACGTCACATCATCTCACAAAAGACCGAGCACCACGCTGTGCTGAATACCCTCAAGGCACTTGAAAAACATGGATTTGAGATAACTCTGCTGGATGTAGACGAATACGGAATGGTATCCCCCGAAAATATAGCACGTTATATACGTACTGAAACCGCACTTGTCACCATAATGACAGCAAACAACGAGATAGGCACTATACAGCCAATCGCTGAAATTGGAAAGATATGCAGAGATAGAAATGTTCTTTTTCATACGGATGCGGTACAGGCAGCGGGACATATTCCGCTAAATGTCACTGCACTCAACTGCGATATGCTGACTATCTCCGCACACAAATTCCACGGACCTAAAGGTGTTGGTCCCGTGTACATCAGACGAGGAGTACCTGTAACTCCGCTGATATACGGCGGCGGTCAGGAGCGGGGAAAACGTGGCGGCACAGAAAACCTCCCCGCAATTGTAGGAATGGCAGCGGCGCTGAAACACTGTGTTTCAGTAATGGACGAGCGCACAAAATATATTTCCACCCTGCGTGACAGGCTTATCGATGGAATATCCGAGCTTCCGAATGTGCATCTAAACGGACATCCGACTGCAAGGCTATGCGGAAACGTCAGCTTCTGCTTCAGAGGTATAGAAGGAGAACGCCTTGTGTATCTTCTTAACAAGAAAGGGATATGCTGCTCCTCAGCATCTGCCTGCTCCTCGGGACTATCCGAGCCTAGTCATGTCATGCTTGCCATCGGCAGAAGTCCCGAGCTTGCCAAAGGCTCTCTGCGGCTGTCACTTTCGGAATACAACACCGCAGAAGAAATTGAAACTGTCATCTCTGAGATCAGAAATATAATCTACAATTTGTAATATTATATCATAAAACCACTGTTTGTATTGAGAAAACAGTGGTTTTTGTCATATTACGAGTAACAACTCAACTCCCGCTGCATACAATATACCACGAAACTGCGTTTGAAAGGAGCATGATTATGTGCGGAATAGCAGGACAAATTGGTTTTGAGCACGATATACGGGACAATGCTGAGATAATGGCGAAGATGAGTGCCGCACTCGCACCGAGAGGCCCTGATGCAAAAGGCGAATATTGCGACAAAAATGCGTATCTTGTACATCGTAGACTTATCGTGGTAGACCCGGAAAATGGACTCCAGCCTATGACATTAGGGAATTTTACCATAGTATATAACGGAGAGTTATATAACACTGAGGAGATAAGAGACTCTCTTGCCTCAGAAGGAGTGAGTTTCAACGGTCATTCAGATACAGAGGTGGTACTTAAGGCATTCATCCGCTACGGCGAGGACTGCGCAAAACTATTCAACGGGATATTTGCATTCGCAGTATGGGAAAGCGTAAAAAGAAAGCTGTTTCTCTGTCGTGACAGGATAGGGGTCAAGCCGCTTTTCTACTCGTTTGCTGACGGCGGTATCATATTCGCAAGCGAAATAAAGGCTCTGCTTAAGCATCCCGCAGTGAAACCTGTGATAACCACAGAGGGCATAATGGACATAATGCTGATAGGCCCTGCAAAGCGTGTTGGCGGCGGTGTATTCCGAGATATCAGCGAGATACCTCCTGCGCACTACGCATTCTTTGATGCAGACGGCTTCACCATGATGAGATACTGGGACCTGAAAGCACAGCCACATGAAGAAAGCTTTGAGGAGACCTCCGCACATGTGCGGGAGCTTATCACCGATGCTGTTACTCGTCAGCTTGTGAGCGATGTACCACTGTGCTGCTTTCTGTCAGGCGGGCTTGACAGCAGCGTTATCTCTGCGATAGCTGCAAAGGAATTCGCAAAGCGAGGAGAAACGCTCCACACATGGTCGATAGATTACAAGGATAATCACAAGAATTTCAAGGCTTCGTCATTTCAGCCCGATGAGGATGCTCCGTGGATAAAACGCATGGCGGAATTTATAGGCTCTGAACATACTGACGTTGTGCTGGATACCCCCGCCCTGACCGCTGCACTTGATGAGGCGGTACTTGCCCGTGACCTGCCCGGAATGGCTGATGTGGACAGCTCGCTTTATTTGTTCTGCAAGGAGATAAAAAAGAATTTCCCCGTTGCCCTGTCTGGCGAATGTGCGGATGAGTACATATACACAGGTTAACATACATATATCACAAAAATATCCGACTGCCCATATTTGAACAGTCGGATATTTTTATTCTGTTATCACTTCCGCACCGTCAATAAGCTCTCCTGTATGCTCCGTCACGATACGATCATTAAACATCAGTCCTGACAGCACCTCAGCATAGCCATCATCAGTAATTCTTCCCGTCTGAACGCTGACAAGCCTCACAAACTGTCGCTCTGTACCGTTCTTTTCGGCGGTGTAGACAACATAGATCCCCCGCTCTGCAAGATCTATCGGTACAGCGGTCTTGTAGCTTTCCATATTGATAGTATTGCCCTCGGCATCAATATAGCTGTCATCAAAGGCTCTCGTTTCCACCCTTGAAGCAGTTACCCTCGGCAAAGCTGCATTATGTATCGGCTGTGCAAGGAATGTCAGAAGCAGCATAGCGGAGAAGAATAGTACAGTCACCGCAAGAGTTATCTTTTTCATCATGACAGGTCACCTAAGGTAAGCCCCTTTTCAAGGCTGTCGTTAAAGAAAAGGTACAGTAACAACACAGGAATGAGGAACATCACAGCCGCAGGGAAAAGCACCTCTCCTGTATAGTTCTGTGCATTTGTAATGAACACCGAAAGTGTTTTTAGCTCCTCATTTTTGAGAAACAACATCGGCTGCTCCACCATGTTCCAGCAGTCCGCAAACACGAACAGCACAACAGCGAAGATACACACCCTCAGCTGCGGAATGACGCTCGTTATCATCACACGAATGATGGAGTTAGTTTCAAGCCTTGTCGCTTCGATAACAGAATTGTCGATGTTCTTCATGTACTGGTGCATTACCACCACTCCGAATGGACTGAATATCATCGGCAGGATTATTCCGAGCGGATGATCGATAAGTCCCATGTCACGAAGCCCTATGTAGTTCGGAAGTATCGTTACCTGCAGCGGCATCATCATAAGCACTATGTAGAATACGAACAGCGCTCCCTTTCCCCGAAATCTCGCCTGAGAAAATCCGAATGCACAGGGAATTATCACCACAAGCTGTACGAGTGTTACCACCAACGCATATATCACAGAGTTCCAGAACATCGGATAGAACACAAAGCAATCGAAAAGCAGATCAGCATAGCCCTGCATGCCGTGCTCAAAGGACAGCACCATCGTTGCGGCTACAGGCAGAATGAATATCACCGCAAGGAGTGCGATAAATACAGCATTTATCTTCTTCATCTGTTATACCTCCGCTGTATCGCCATTCCTGCCATAACTATTCCGAAAACCAGTATCGAAGTCAGCACCGCCGAGGTCGCAAGGCTCTGATAGTCAAGCTTCAGGAAGTTGTTGTTCATGTAATACTGTAGGGTATAGCTGTGGTCGGGCGGATAGTTCGTGCCGTAATACAGATAGCTCTCCTTGAATATCTTGAAGCTATTGACTATGGATAGGAGCGTCACAAAAAACACCGTCGGCGCTATCATCGGGATAGTAATTTTTGTGTGGAGAACGAAGGTGTTCGCTCCGTCCAGCATTGATGCTTCATCGACTTTTTTTTCGATGGAAGTCAACGCCGCCG
>JAFSHE010000131.1 GCA_017440445.1 Oscillospiraceae bacterium
AAGAAAATTCAGAAAGGAATTAAAATATAATGGCAACAGTTAGAACCAGATTTGCACCATCTCCCACGGGATATATGCACATCGGTAATCTTCGTACCGCTCTTTACACATATCTTATTGCCAAGAAGCATAACGGAACGTTCATCCTCCGTATAGAGGACACTGACCGTGGCAGATATGTAGAGGGCGCTACTGACGTTATATACTCAACACTGCGCACCTGCGGACTCAACTGGGACGAGGGTCCCGATATCGGCGGCGATTACGGCCCCTATATCCAGAGTGAGCGCATGGGCATGTTCAAGGAGTACGCTGAAAAGCTCGTTGATATGGGCAAGGCATACTACTGCTTCTGCGATAAGTCCGAGGATGACGAGGACGAGGAGCAGAAGCCTCTCGGTGTTGCATCTCTCAACCGCTGCGGCTGCGGTAATCTTTCCTGCGAGGAGGTCGCTGCAAAGCGTGCAGAGGGCATCCCCTGCGTTATCCGTCAGCGTATCCCTACTGAGGGTACTACCACATTCCACGACGAGATATACGGCGACATCACCGTAGAGAATGCAGACCTCGACGATCAGGTACTGCTTAAGTCCGACGGAATGCCCACCTACAACTTCGCAAACGTTGTGGACGACCATACAATGGGCATTACCCACGTAGTAAGAGGAAACGAGTATCTTTCCTCCACACCCAAGTACAACCTGCTGTATGCGGCATTCGGCTGGGAGCCTCCCGTGTACATCCATGTTGAGCATATCATGAAGGACGCTCAGCACAAGCTCGCAAAGCGTGACGGCGACGCATCCTTCCAGGACCTTATCGACAAGGGCTACCTCAAGGAGGCTATCCTTAACTACATTCTGCTGCTGGGATGGGCGCCCAAGGGCGAGCGTGAGATATACACTCTCGAGGAGATGATCGACGAGTTCGACCTCAGCGGTATCTCCAAATCCCCCGCTATCTTTGACGGTCTTAAGCTTAAGGCTATCAATGCGCAGTATGTTCGTGCTCTCGCTCCCGAGAAGTTCATGGAGTATGCAGAGCCTTATATCCGTCAGACCTGCAAGCGTGAGGATATCGACCTTGCACTGCTTTGCTCCACACTTCAGCCCAGAGCAGAGGTGTTCACAGACATCCCCGCACAGGTGGATTTCATCGACGAGCTTCCCGAGTATTCTCTCGACCTGTATACCAGCAAGAAGATGAAAACAAGCCCCGAGACTGCTCTCCCCGCATTGCAGAAGATACTTCCCGTGCTTGAGGAGCTGTCTGATTTCACACATGACAGCGTGCATGACGCACTGTTTGCACTTATCGAGCGTGAGGGAGTTAAGAATGGCTTCATGCTGTGGCCGCTGAGAGTTGCGGTAAGCGGAAAGCAGCTTACCCCCGGCGGCGGAGTGGAGCTTGCCGTTATCCTCGGCAAGGATGAGACCATCAGAAGAATAAAGAAGGGCATCGAGTTACTTGAAGCTGCAAACGGATGATGACGGGCTTTGCATCTGAGAGATGGTTCATCTCCGATGCGGAAACGAATTTCATAAACAATTCACAAACCTATCACTAATATGCAGTATAATCGAATGTGGGCTTTAGCCCTGACAATGTAATTCGGAGGCTTTCATGATCGAAGTAAAAAATCTGAGCAAAAGCTACGGTAGCAAGCAGGCTGTGAAAAACATCAGCTTCACCGCTAGTGAAAGCGAGATACTCGGCTTTCTCGGCCCGAATGGTGCGGGAAAATCGACTACAATGAATATTCTTACAGGCTACCTGTCCTCCTCGGGTGGACAGGCGCTGATAAACGGCGTCGACATTTTAGAGGACCCTGTCACCGCAAAGAAGGACATCGGCTATCTGCCTGAGCAGCCGCCGCTGTACCTTGACATGACGGTAATGGAGTACCTTAATTTCGTGTATGACCTCAAGAAGTGCAAGCTGCCCCGCCGCTCTCATTTAGCGGAGATATGCAGCCTTGTAAAGATAACAGACGTCAGCAAGCGTGTTATCCGTAACCTTTCAAAGGGTTATAAGCAGCGTGTGGGTCTTGCGCAGGCACTGGTTGGAAATCCCAAGGTGCTTATTCTTGACGAGCCGACAGTAGGTCTTGACCCCAAGCAGATAATCGAGATAAGAACGCTTATCAGGAAGCTGGGCAAAAATCACACTGTTATCCTGTCCTCGCATATCCTGTCCGAGGTGCAGGCGGTCTGCGACCGTATCGTGGTCATCGACAAGGGCAGACTTGTGGCGAACGACACTACCGAAAATCTTTCACATAACCTGTCTGCCGACCACAAGCTGATAGTGCAGATAGAGGGTCCCTCCAGGGAGGTAAAGGCACTGCTTGAAAGCATTCCCGACATGGTGGAGGTACACCTCAACAGGGAAGTGGACAAGGGCGTGTCCGAGTATTCGCTCAATGCGAAGGAGGGCGCAGACATCCGCCGTGAGGTGTTCAAGCGCATGGCGTCGAGGAATTATCCTATACTCCTTATGCGCTCCTCTGAGCTTACGCTTGAGGAGATATTCCTGAAGCTTACAACAGGCGACTTTTACGGCAATACAGAGGGAGGTGCGGAGAAATGATAGCAGTTATGAAGCGTGAGTTCGCATCCTATTTCACATCTCCGCTTGGATATGTGTTCCTTGCTGTATTCTATGGCTTTTCGGGACTTTTCCTGTGGATGACCTGCCTTACAGCGGGTAGTGCGGATATGTCGGGAACCTTCCTGTGGATGTTCTTTATCATGATGATACTTATTCCCGTACTCACTATGAGAACGATGGCAGATGACAAGCGTCAGAAGACCGACCAGCTTACTCTCACATCGCCCATAAGCCTTGTTGGACTGGTTGCGGGCAAGTTCCTTGCAGCGTTCTTCATCTTCCTGCTGGGAGTTGCGGTGCTTCTTATATATGCGCTGTTCCTTTCGGGAATGGTCGCACAGACAGAGGCTGCGGCAGGCGCAGGCAACGGCTTTGCATGGGCTTCCACACTCGGAAATCTCGTTGGCATCTCCCTGATGGGAGCTGTGTACATCTCCGTTGGAATATTCATCTCCAGTCTTACTGAAAATCAGATGATAGCAGCCATCGGAAGCATCGGCGTGAATATCGTGCTGTGCCTTTTTGATGTACTGGCAAACTATGTTCAGACAGATTTCCTGAGAGAGCTGATACTCTCTCTGTCGGTATTCTATAAGTACCAGGAATTCACCTATGGCATTTTCAGCCTGAAGAACATCGTGTTCTTCCTGAGCCTCGTGGTACTGTTCAACTTCCTTACGGTGCGTGTGCTTGAGCGCCGCCGCTGGAGCTGAGAAAGGAGGCGCAGACAATGAGCAAGAAGAACAACATAGAAAAGAACATTCCTGCTGAGAGCGTCGAGGCAGAGAAGAACGCAGCTCTTGAAGCGGAGGAAACTCCCGCAGAGGAGAGCGCAGTACAGTCCGAAGCTACTGCTCCAAAAAAGGCGAAGAAGTTCAACGTGCGCAACTTCAAGCACGGAACACTGTCTGTCGTGCTGACAGTGGTGTTTATTGCGGTAATAGTTCTTGTGAACGTTATCGTGGGACTTGTATCGGAGCGTTTTGATACAAGCGCCGACCTTTCGGGCAGCAGCATCTATTCCATTGATGAAAAGACCGAGAAATTCGTTAAGAAGCTGGAGACCGATGTTACCATCACAGTGCTTAATTCCGAGGCGGATTTCGAGGCGATGGGACAGGTCTACAAGCAGGTAAACGAGATACTGAAGAAGATGCACCTCGCAAACGAGCGTATATCCATCGATTATCTCGTGCTTGACCAGAACCCTAATTTCTCCTCTAAATTCAAGGGCGAGACCCTTGAGGAGAACTATATCGTAGTTGAGTGTCCCGAAACAGGCAGATACAGGATAATCGCAGGCGACTCCTACATCACCGTTGATACAGAGGCATATACCAATGCATACTATGCCGCATACTATTCAGGTGCGTCCTTCAATGCGTATGACTATATCTACTC
>JAFSHE010000013.1 GCA_017440445.1 Oscillospiraceae bacterium
CTGTTCAGATACCTCGGCGTAGAGGATATCGGCTTCAACCAGCCCGCAGGTATGCTGTATCCCTCCGAAAATCCTTTTGTGAAGTAATTTCATAAAATATTACGACCCCTCCGTTTACTGCGGAGGGGTCTTGTTATTTACATTTCATTTCAGAATAACACTTGTCTTTCCTCCGAGAGTAAGCCGCGAGCCGTTTAACTCAGCGCTTCCCGCTCCTATCACAGTGCGTATTATTCTATGCGGAATGTACTCCGAAAGATCCACCGATATCGGCTCATCCGTTGTATTGTGAAGTACCGCCACGGAGCTGCCGTTATACTCCGAAACAGCGCCTCCAAGCTTTGTATCCCTGAAATCGATAGATCTGTATTCACCCCTGGCTATCTCAGGGTTAGATTTTCGTATCATTATCAGCTTCTTATAGTAATTGTACAGGCTGTTGATATCGCTAAGCTGCTGTGTTACTGTTCCGTTTATCTGCTTGTCAGCGGAATATGTACTGCCCTCGGGGTCAGATACCGTATCCCCATCACCCCACAGCATAGCCAGACGTCTGTTTGCATCGGTATTAGCTGAGCCTCGTGAGCCCTTAATACCGATCTCCTCACCGTAATATATGAACGGCGCACCGGGAGTAAGAATATACAGATTTGCCGCCATCTTCATCTCACCGCTTGCAACTGTCAGAAAGCCCGCTGCCCTGTCCATGTCGTGATTAGCAATAAACGATATCAGCCTTGCATCACTGTTCTGCGTAGTAACAGAGGCTATATTCTCCTCGATATACGAGGTGTATCTGTTTACATCTCCGCCTTTGGCAGCGGCAGCGATATGACCGCTAAGCTGCGACATAGAGAAATTAAAGCAACTGGTTGCTGAAAAATAAGGCTCCGTGATGCTGTCATGAGCCCACACCTCGGCTACGGTGAAGATATCGCTCCTGACAGCTCTGAGGTGCGAAATATATCTCTGCCAGAATTCCACATTTCTGCTCTCCTCGCCAAGGAATATATACTTCGCTGCATCAAATCTGAAACCGTCTACACCCATTTTGAGATAATATTCCGCCACATCCGTCACAAGGCTCAGTGCAAGGTCGCTATCAAAGTTGAGTTCAGGCATATCGGAAGAAAAATTGCACTCATAATGTTCTGTCGTACCACTTATCGGAGCAAATATTCGTCCATCGACGGACACGCTGTCAGCACAACTGTACAGATCATAATATTCATTTTCCGTATCTCCCGCCCTGCGTGCAGCGAGAAATTCAGTAAACCACGCATTGGTGATTCCAGTGTGATTTATCGGCAGATCAAGTATCAGCTTCACGTCACGCTCGTGACACAGCGCAATAAGCTCCCTGAGATCATCCATACTGCCGAAATCATCATCAATTGCATAATAATCCGCCACATCGTACTTGTGATACGACGGTGATTCAAATATCGGCGTCAGCCAGATGCCCTCTACACCAAGGCTCAGACCTGAGTCAGGGTCACCGTCATTAAGATAGTCAAAACGCTCTATGATACCACGGATGTCACCTATTCCATCACCGTCCGAATCAGAGAACGAGCCTACGAATATCTCGTAAAAAACACGATTATTATCACTGACATCAGCACTTAACAGTTCATCATCCCTGATGATCATCTCGCCAGTTTTGGAAGTCACTTCATCATCTGCGGGCTGTACCGCCGAAGAATCAGGCTGTGAACCGCTGTCAGCAGCGCAGCCACACATCAGTACGGCAGACAGCAGCAACGGCAGCAGCTTATTCCTCATTGTCATCATTCCTTTCATCCAAGCCATTTCTGCGCTTCTAAGCTCATAAAATGTGCATCGTATTACCTACATTTTCATTGCCGTGCGAGAAAATAGAATATATTCATCGTATAAAGATTTAATACAAGGTTAAACAGACATAGCACAAGCGTCCATACGAATATTGGTACGCTTCGATCCTTTACAAAACGGTATATCGCATATATCACCACTCCAAGAAGTATGGCGTACTGGACGAATACGCCAACCATTCCATAAGCTCCTAACAGCAACAGAAACGGCGGTATGACACGGTATATATCCATCAGGAACTCCACCCTTAACAGCCAGCCCATGCACCATGGAAGCAGTATCAGCGAGTTAATTCCAAGATATATGAGGCAGCCCTGCTGTTCAGTGATCTTCCTTTTCTCCATGATATCTCCTTTTACGAAACTCCCCGAAGCACACGCCTCGGGGAGATATCATTATCTTACGGAAAACTCGTATGTGGTGGTGTAGTGGTATGTATCGCCTGCCTTCAGCACGCAGTCAGGGAATGTGGGCTGATTGGGAGAGTCGGGAGAATACTGGCTTTCAAGGCACAGTCCTGCATACTTGTTGTAGCTTGCGCCGTTCTTGCCTGCCTCGCCGTCAAGTCCGATACCGATATAGAACTGGATAGCGGGCTTGTCTGTCTTAACGGTCATCACTCTGCCTGTGGTAGGCTCATATACCTCAGCAGCAGTGCGCATTACATGCGGCTCACCGAGAACATAGTTGTGATCGTAGCCGTTAGGAAGTCTGCCGTTGTCCATGTCCTCGCCAACACGCTTGGGCATCATGAAGCAAAATGGAGTTCCTGTAACATAAGCAAGCTTGCCTGTGGGGATAAGCAGCTCGTTTACAGGAGTGTACTTGTCAGCGTTTATCTGAACGATATGATCCTTGATATCACCGTTTCCTGCGCCCTTAAGGTTGAAATAAGAATGATTTGTAAGGTTGAGTATGGTGTCCTTATCGGATACTGCTGTGTAGTCGATCTCAAGACCGTTATCTGCTGTAACTGTATACTTTACTGCGATCTTTACTGTGCCCGGATAGTTCTCCTCGCCGTCGGGACTGATGTAGCCAAGAGTAACGGAGGGCTCGTCGCCGTCGCAGAGTGCATCCACTGTCCACACACGCTTGTTGTAGCCGAAGAAACCGCCGTGCAGGTGATTTACCTTGTTATCATTGGGAGCGATGTTGTACTCAGTTCCGTTGATGGAGAACTTAGCGCCGCCGATACGGTTTGCATAACGTCCCACAAGAGCGCCGTGGGAGCTGTTGCCCTCTGCGTAGCCCTCAAGAGTATCGTAGCCGAGAACAACGTCTGCCATATTGCCATTCTTATCGGGAACATCAAGTCCCACAACTGCGCCGCCGAAATTAGTAATACGTGCTGTCATGCCATTCTTGTTTGTAAGTGTGATAAGCCAGCATTTGTAGCCACGGAACGAACCGAAATCTGTTTTTGTAATGCTCATAGTTTTTCCTCCGATTATATTTCTCCCGAACGAACGGGCGTATTTCACCTTTCTATGATACCATAAAAGTGCCGAAAAGTCAATAAAACTCCGACACTTTTTTGGCTATTTTAGTCAATTACTGCATTGCGGCAGCAGTGTTATACACTTCTGAGGACAAGCCTCCGCACACGCTCCGCAGGAGGTACACTTAGCACCGTCTATCGTTGCGTGGTTATTATCCACTGTTATTGCATTTGCGGGGCATTTCTTCTCGCATATCTTACAGCCGATACAGCCATTTTTGCACACTGCACGGGTCAGC
>JAFSHE010000132.1 GCA_017440445.1 Oscillospiraceae bacterium
AGCGAAAACAGTCAGGATCTTCTCCGCTTGCTTTTTGTTCTTATCGGAAAGAGTGTTCAGAATTGAAATGATCCCATCGTTATCGTCAGTGTCAGTTGTGCCGTTTACGATATGATCCGTTGTTACAAGCAAAGCGGCGGCAATTCTTTTAAGAGTAGCAACGGTCATAGATTTGCGACCCTTTTCAATATCCGCAAGGAACTGCACCGAAACATCAGCAAGCTCTGACAGCTTTTCACGGGTATATCCACGCTGTTTGCGCAGTTCGGTTATTCTCGCACCTACTTCTATATTAAGTTCATTCATTCAGATCACCTCTTTAGAAATAGTATAAACTAATCTAAAGATTATATAAATCATCGATAGATATTGACAAACTATTGCTATTGATGTATAATAAAGCTGTGATCCTGATAATTTGAGCATATTTTTACAAAAGACCTTGACAAATTCAGTTAGCAGTGCTATACTAAAGAAACATTATTTTTGAAAAGGAGGCAGACAATATGTTTAAGCGTTATCATCACACATCAACTATGCTCATACTCAGAGATGAACACTTGTCTGCCGTTACTCGCATTATCTGATAATGCGTTATTATTGGTATTTCATGGCGTGCATTTCTGTATGAAGTGCACGCTTTTTTGTTTTTAAGGAGGTATTTATGGAAAAGAAATTTGACTGTTGCTTTTGCCTTGGCAAGGACTGGTTTCGGTATCGTGTCGGTGCATTGATCGTGTCAGACGGACATGCGTTGTTCTCATACGGTGAAAAATGCGGATATTATTACACAGTTGGAGGCGGCGTGCATATAGGCGAAAAGTCTGAGAAAGCCATACTTCGTGAGGTATATGAGGAAACAGGGGATGAATTTGTAATTGAAAGACCGATTTGCCTTGTAGAAAACTTCTTTGACGGTGACGGAGCATTAGAAGGACTTGACTGCCATACACTGGAGCTTTATTATCTGATGAAGCCTAAAACCAAGATAGAATATACAAAAACAAGCATCACAACAGGCGGCGACAAGGAAAAGATGTGCTGGCTTCCGATAGATAGGATAGATGAGTACGATATAAGACCTGCCATTGCCAAAAAGCTATTGAAGGATATGCCGAAGGAGCTTACTGTTGTGGTGAATGATGACAGAGGATATGATTATGTACAACAGGTATGAAAAAGAAATAAAACGAGAAGAGATCGACTTCCCGAAGCGTTTTGCTTCATACGAAGAAAAGGAATACGGAATCCTTTTCTATATGGCTGACAACAAGGATTCTTATGACGGCAACCATGCCTGCATCTACCCTGACAGAATTACCGATCTGGGCGCAGTTCTTGATGAAATTACAGAGTTCTACAACAGGCTTGGAACAAATGCGTCGATATATCATCCCTTTGAAAAGGACTACTTCAAAAATAACCTTGAAACGCTGAAGGCTCACGGCTATTCCTACACCGCCGAGGACGACCACAGGGTAATGCTCCTGACAGCGGAGAACAGCATTGTTACTCCGAAGCGACTGGATATCCGTGTTCTGAACGAGTGGGACGAGCGTGTTGCAACGGATATTCTTATCCCAAGCGGCGAGCCGTGGGAGATAGAGGTCACCAAAAAACGCACCGAACAGGACGGTACATATCTTTTCGTTGGCTATCTTGACGGCAAGGCGGTCGTGTATTCAGATATTCACAAGTCGGAGCACGGCAACACCCGTTTTGATTACATCGTTACCGCAAAGGAGCACCGTGGAAACGGCTATGCAAGCGAGCTGTTAAGCTTTATGGTGGAATACTGCAAGGAAAATGAGTTCCCCATGTGCTGGCAGTGGGCGGGTCCGTCTGAACATATCTGTTACAGAGCGGGATTTTGTGAAGCATTTACTATGGAAGCAGGCTTTGCATCAAAAGCATAGCTTGATATATACAAAAGAAAGGACTGATCAAAATGAAGGAGAAAAAAGAAAGCAAGGTCCGCATATTTGCCAACAACTTCTATGCGCTGAAAACTGTATGGCAGATAAGCAAGCGTCAGGTAATACATCTGGCGGTGGGCAATATCATCCACTATATTGAATGGATATTTATGAGCATATTCTTCCTGCGCTACGTTATCGGTGCAATAGAAAGAGAAGCGCCGTTTGAGGAGATAATGCTGTTTATCGGTATCTGCTTTGCGGTGTGCTGTTCCATTGCGATATATTCAAGCTATCGCAAGGCGGTAGTATATCCCAGCACAGAGAATAAGGTCTACCGCTGTCTGTACAGAAAGCTTTATGCAAAGGCAAGAAATGTGGAGCTTCGTTGCTTCGAGGACGCAGACTTTTACAACAAGTACACGATGGCGCTGGAGAATTCCGCCGATAAGATGATATCTTCGATAAGAATGCTGTTCGAGGTACTTTTCGGTGCAGTTGCGGCACTGGCGGCTTTCTGGTCGATGTTTACAATAGACCCGTGGTCGGTTCTGTTCGTAATTTCGCCCATTATCGGAAACTTCGTTTTCGGTCGGCTTATGAATAAGATTTGGGGCGGCAGATATGTCGATACCGTCAAGAATAACCGTATCTCAGAGTATGTGAACCGTGTTATGCACCTTGCGGAATACGCAAAGGAGATACGCTATTCCAGCATTCACGAGCTTATGATGAGCCGCTACAACAAGGCAATGGACGGCAATGTAAAGGTCGCTGACAAGTACGCAAAGAAAGCCATCGTCTACAACTGGGCGCAGAATGTCACCACATTTGCCCTTGTTTTCGAGGGAATTATGATATACTCCGCCTACCGCACTATCGTTTCGCAGACGATGGATCTTGCGGAGCTTGCAATTATGTTCTCGGCTATGAATACATCCTCGTGGATGCTGTTCTGTATGTTCAATAACATCACTGAGGCTATGAAGAACGGTCAGTTCCTTGAATATTTCCGCACCTTTATGGAGTACAAGGAGAAGATTCCCGAGGATCAGGACGGAATTATGCCCGAAAAGATACGCTCCATCGAGTTCAGAAATGTTTGCTTTGAATATAAAGAAAATGAGCCTGTTATCAATGATCTCAGCTTTAAGATTGAGGGTGATAAGGTCTGCGCGCTTGTCGGTCACAACGGCGCAGGTAAGTCCACTATCATCAAGCTCCTTTTCAGACTTTACGACCCAACAAGCGGTGAAATTTTAGTCAACGGCATAAATATAAAGGAGTACAATCTCAAAGCCTACCGTAAGCAGTTCTCCGCCGCATTCCAGGATTACAAGGTCATGGCTATGTCTGTTAAGGACAATGTGCTTATGGGAGAGAGCTTCGACCGCCCCGATGAAACAGCCGAGCGTGCGCTTAAATGTGCGGGTGTGTGGGACAAGGTAAGCTCCCTCTCGAATGGAATTAACACCATCATGACAAAGGAATTCGACAATGACGGAGCAGTGCTTTCGGGCGGCGAACAGCAGAAGATAGTTGTTGCCCGTGCATTTGCACAGCAGGCTTCCGTAAAGGTATTTGACGAGCCGTCATCTGCTCTTGACCCTATCGCAGAGTACGATCTC
>JAFSHE010000133.1 GCA_017440445.1 Oscillospiraceae bacterium
GATCTCGCTTCATCCACATTAATAGTACCCTGAAGCTCGCAGGAACCCTCACGTCCGCTGGAGCCTGTAAACAGCTCAATATAAAGTCTGTTTCCGCGGATAGCATAACGTGCGATATCACCTACATTTATCGTCTGATCACCCAGAGATATGCCATTGAGCTTATCAGCAAGATCAACATAGAAAGTACCGTTTACATAGGTGAAGTTCGTAGGAAGCTTCCATGCGAAATCCAACGACAGCTGATCGCCTGTCTTGACAACAGTATCTGCTGTAAGTTCTGTTCCGTTTATCTTCACGCTCAGCGCATCAATAGTAAGACCTGCGGTCTCACTGGAGATGGCATCCTCAAATTCAGCCTGTGCAGTAAGCTGAACAGGATCAAGCTCTGAAAACGGAATACCTGCCATACACTGAACGGCCATGAACATGGCAGTAAGTACGGCAAAAGCTCTTTTTTTCATAACTGTGCCTCCATTTTTATACTTTTCTGAAAAAGCGTCGTATTTTGAGTAAGTAGACAGAGTTTTCCTATCTTATTTACTTTATAAAGTATATCACACCAACTAACTTTTGTCAACGGTTATTATTGGCAACTAACATGTAAAAAATGCATATCTGCGCATTAAAGTGTCAGCTAAAAAAAGTTGACATTATCTTGAAAAAAGTGTATAATTCTGATTAAAAAAACTCCATGGAGGCCCTATGCTGGAAGAAGTACTATGCACCGCTTATGACAATGAAGAATCGATTAATGATGTATCAGCTGAAAACCAACAGGTCGAATACATTAATACTCCTACAATAGATCTTAACAGATGCACATTTATAAATTGCCGCTTTGAAAACTGTGATCTCAGCGGGATATCAATGATAGACTGCAAGCTTGTTGGCTGTACATTCATCTCATGCAGCTTCAACAAAGCCTATTTCCGTGATACAAAAATATCAGAATGTTCTGCCAGCGGCTGTAACTTTTCAGGCGCACTATTCAGACGAACAGTTATAGATGGCGATCATTACAAGTACGCAAACTTCAACGACTGTTCTTTTGAGGAAACACGTATAAAAAGCGCAGATATGTCGGAAAGCGCATTTATTCAGGCAAAACTGAAAAAGACATCTTTTTCTGAGGCAATTCTCAACAAAACAGATTTTCTCGGAACAAAACTTAAAGGTATCGACCTGTCTGACTGTCAGATCGGTGGAATCATGCTTTCTGACGATCTCAGAGAGCTTAAAGGTGCAAAGATCAGCACAATGCAGGCTGCTGAACTTATTCGTCTTCTTGATATAGAGGTTGTCATATAACAAAAAGGTATCGGACAGAAATGCCGATACCTTTATTTTTTATCTCTCGTCGATATTTACATAGCCTCTTTCAGGCTTTACGCTTACATATGCAGGGCGGATGATCTTTCCTGCATTCTGTATCTCCTCGATACGGTGAGCGCTCCATCCTGATATTCTGGCAATAGCAAACAGAGGTGTGTAAAGCTCCGTAGGAAGCTCCAGCATCCTGTATATCAGACCTGAATAGAAGTCCACATTTGCACTGACGCCCTTATACATCCTGCGACGGTCAGCAATTATCTCGGGAGCCATACGAGCTACCTTTTCGTAGAGGGCAAACTCATCCTCAAAGCCCTTTTCGATAGAAAGCTCCTTTGCACAGGATTTAAGAATATCAGAACGGGGATCAGACTTTGAATATATTGCATGTCCTATGCCGTAGATAAGTCCCGCCTTGTCAAATGCATCCTTATTGAGAAGCCTTACAAGATAATCACGTATCTGTCCGTCATCGGATGTATCGATATTCTCCTTCATATCCTCAAACATACGCACTACCTTGATATTGGCTCCGCCATGACGGGGACCTTTAAGCGAACCAAGTGCCGCCGCAACAGAGGAATATGTGTCTGTACCCGAGGAAGTTACTACGTGCGTTGTAAACGTTGAGTTATTTCCACCGCCATGCTCCGCATGAAGCACCAGTGCAAGGTCAAGTATCTTCGCCTCAAGAGGTGTGTACTTTCCGTCCTCACGGAGGAGAGAAAGAATATTCTCCGCAGTGGAAAGCTCAGGTCTCGGAAGATGTATAAACAGGCTCTTGCCCTGATGATAGTGCTGGAAGGAATGATAGCTGTATACCGCCAGCAGAGGGAATATGGATATAAGCCTCAGACTCTGACGAAGAACATTAGCTACCGAAATATCATCGGGATTATCGTCATAGGCATACAATGCCAGAACACTTCTGGAAAGAATATTCATCATATCCCTGCCAGGTGCCTTAAGTATCATATCACGTACAAAGGAAGTGGGAAGCACACGGTATTCGGCCAGTGCATTTCTGAACTCCTGAAGCTGTTCCCTCGTAGGAAGCTCAGAAAACAGAAGAAGATATGTGGTCTCCTCAAAACCGAAACGGTCATCATGCTGAAATCCCGCAACAAGCTCTCTTACATTAATTCCCCTGTAATAAAGCTGTCCGTCACAGGTTATCTCGTTGCCGTCCTCGTCAAAATCCTTCGCCTTGATACGGGATATCTCAGTAAGTCCCGTAACAACACCGTTTCCGTTTATATCACGCAGTCCACGGTTTACATTATGCTGCGGATACATTTCGGGAACGATATTATTATTCTCACATGAAAGCTTTGCAAGCTTCTCTATGTATGGAGTTATCTCGGAATAGTTCATATAGCATTCTCCTTTCATTTTCAATTAACTAAATGCGTAATAAGATTATTATACACTATTTTTCCAAATAAATCAATACTTTACTTCGGTATGACAATAAAGTTTTATGCGATATTGACTTTTATTGCCAGAAATGCTATAATACTTAATAACCTTACCAGACTTATTATCCCAAAAGGAGGTATAAAATGAACAACACAATTACTCTTAACAAAAAGAAACTGGTTGCCAAGGCTTCAACTCTGATTATTGCCATAGCAGGTGCAGTAGCGCTGCCACAGGTATTTCATCTTATCGGGTGGATCTCAGGCACAGGAGCGGCTGTCGGTACTGCGCTGCTGCCTATGCATATTCCTGTCCTCCTCGCAGGTTTTATGGCAGGTCCTGTTATCGGTGGAGTCGCAGGTGTAATCAGCCCCATCATCAGTTTCCTTATTTCAGGAATGCCTGCTGCTGCAATTCTCCCCTTTATGATGATCGAGCTTGGTGTTTACGGTCTTACTGCCGGATTACTTTCCCGAACAAAGCTGAACAGCTTTATTTCACTCGTTCTTGCACAGCTCGCAGGACGCATAGCAAGGGCAGCAGCTGTTCTTATCGCTGTTTATTTCCTCGGAAATTCTCAGCTTACGCCTATGGCTGCTGTTGAATTCATAACAGCAGGTCTTTTCGGAATACTCATACAGTGGGCGCTTATACCCGCACTCATGCAGCATACGAAGGGACTGAAAAAGCTTTATGAATGATCTGGAAACAGCAAAAACACATCTAATAAACAGCAATAACACCTTAGTTTTATGTAAGGGTGATAAGATCATTTCAAGCGAGGAAAAAGGCGTTTCCCCCATGCTGAAGCTCCTGGAAGAAAAGGCAGATCTACATGGTTTCTCCGCTGCTGACCGTGTTGTTGGGAAGGCCGCTGCTATGCTGTTTTCGCTTGCAGAGGTCAAAGAAATATACGCAGAGGTCATAAGCAGACCTGCTGCGGAATTCCTTACACAGGCAGGGATACCATTCTCCTACGGAGAAATGACCGAGTATATCATCAACCGCAAAGGTGACGGAAAATGTCCTATGGAGCTTGCCGTGATGGATATATCTGACCCCGCAGACGGACATGCTGCTATCATAAAACGTCTTAATGAAATACGAAAGGATAACAAAACATGAAGAAACTGGGCTTTGGATTTATGAGACTCCCCCTGCTGGACGGAAACGACCAGACCAGCTTTGACAAGGAGCAGATATGCCGCATGGTCGACTCCTTTATGGAGCAGGGCTTTACATATTTCGACACTGCGTACATGTATCACGACGGAAAAAGCGAGAATGTGATCAAAGAAGTGCTTATCGACAGGCATCCCCGTGACAGCTTCCTGCTTGCCACAAAGCTGCCTACTATGTTCCTTAAGGAAAAAGAGGACATGGAGCGGATATTCAACGAGCAGCTTCAGAAAACAGGAGCGGGCTATTTCGACTACTACCTTCTCCACTGTCTGAACAAAGAAAATTACGCAACATGCAACCGTCTTGATACATTTGAATTTGCTTTACAGAAGAAAGCCGAAGGTCTTGTCAGAAAGCTTGGTTTTTCCTACCACGATAATGCGGAGCTTCTTGACGAGATACTTACTGCTCATCCTGAGATGGAATTCGTACAGCTTCAGATAAACTACCTTGACTGGGAGGACGAGGGTGTACAATCCCGCAAATGCTACGAGGTCGCAAGAAAGCACGGCAAGGATATAATCATTATGGAACCTGTAAAGGGTGGCGCACTTGCAAATCTCCCACCTAAGGCAGCAGCACTTCTGAAAAATAAGGAGCCTCAGCTTTCAGTTCCCTCATGGGCTATCCGCTTCGCCGCAAGCTGCGAGGGCGTTATCACGGTTCTGAGTGGCATGAGCAATATGGAACAGCTTCTCGACAACACAGGTTATATGGCTGATTTCACTCCACTTTCAGCCGAGGAAAAGGAGCTTTGCTTCAAGGCTGCGGACATCATCAAGGCTGTTCCTTCAATTCCCTGCACTGCTTGTCGCTACTGTGTAGAGGGTTGTCCTATGAACATCCCCATCCCCGAGCTTTTCAAGCTGTACAACTCTGAAATGCAAAGCGATAATGCAGGTATCTCAACAGACAAGTATAAGGAGCTTACAGACGGACACGGCAAAGCATCAGACTGCATTGCGTGCGGTCAGTGCGAGGGACATTGTCCACAGCATCTTGAGATAATCAAACTTCTGACGGATGTAACAAAAATGTTTGAGTAACACAAAAAAGGTATCGTTTTTAAACGATACCTTTTCTCATTATTCAAATATATTTACTGCTGGGGTGTGCCACAGAAAGGACAGAACTTTGCGCCTTCCTTTATCTGCTTACCGCAGGACTTGCATGTATTGGTAGCAGGCGCTGCAACAGGCTCGGGAATGGGAGCAGGTGCTGCAACAGGCTCGGTAATGGGAGCGGGCGCTGCAACAGGCTCAGGGATGGGAGCAGGCGCTGCAACAGGCTCGGGAATGGGAGCAGGTGCTGCAACAGGCTCGGGAATGGGAGCAGGTGCTGCGACAGGCTCGGGAATGGGAGCAGGTGCTGTAACAGGCTCGGGAATGGGAGCGGGTGCTACAACAGGCTCAGGGATAGGAGCGGGTGCTACAACAGGCTCGGGAATAGGAGCAGGTGCTGCAACAGGCTCAGGGATAGGAGCAGGCGCTGCAACAGGTGCAGAAACGGGAGCGGGCGCTGCAACAGGCGCAGGAACGGGAGCGGGCGCTGCAACAGGCGCAGGAACGGGAGCGGGTGCTGCGACAGGTGCAGGCGCAGGTACTACCGCAGGTGCAACTGCAACAGGCTCCTTGACCTCTGCGCCCATCTTCTCACCGATGGCTCTCAGCTGGAGATATCCCTTGTACAGGAGCATGATTCCCTCAAATATAAGGCGTGTTCCTCCGACCTCGAATA
>JAFSHE010000134.1 GCA_017440445.1 Oscillospiraceae bacterium
ATAGGTATAATCAAACTCGGACTGAGTAACACTTCTCTGCGGAGGATTCTGCACAAGCATCATATTTCCGTGACGTTGTACTATCGTTCTTCCGTATACCTCATCCTGCTCATCATATTGTTTCCGACAAGCCTTGGCATAGGCTTTTTTATTGGTGCTGACGATCTCGAACGAGTCGCACTGTACAGCACCGATCGGTGTGTTTTCAGGCTTTGTAAGGTAGCATGTTCCACGCAGTTCATGCATTTCCGACAGCTTCATTCCAGCTTTTATATTATTGAGTATCTCTGAAATCGTGACCTCGCCCATTCCATACATCAGAAGGTCTGCCTTGCAATCTACAAGCACGGAGGGCATTACGCTGTCACTCCAATAATCGTAGTGTGCAAAACGTCGCAAAGACGCTTCAAGACCGCCCACGGCTATCTCAACATCAGGGAAAAGCTGCTTCAGCTTACGGCAGTAGACTGTAAGCGCACGGTCGGGTCGCTTTCCTCCCCTGCCTCCTGCGGAATATGCATCATCATTTCGCTTTTTCAGAGCAACGGTATAATTCGATACCATACTATCGATATTTCCACCTGAAACCATGAAAGCATACTTAGGCTTTCCAAGCTTCATATAATCAGCGTCGTTTACAGGCTGTGCGATCATTCCGACAGTAAATCCAGCCGCTTCGATCAGACGTGATATTATCGCAATTCCGAAAGTAGGGTGATCGATATACGCATCACCCGTAAAGCAGATAAAATCAAGCTGATCTATCCCACGTTCTATCATATCCTGTCTGGACACAGGCAAAAAAGGCATACAATTTCCTCCATTATGCAATATTTAACTTTGAGGGCGAACAGCGTCCGCCCTCGATCTTATTTCTCCTGAAGCTTTCGCTCGTACCATTCCTGCTTTGTCATAAGGACCTGACGGGGCTTGCTTCCTTCAAAGGGACCAACGATACCCATCTTTTCCATGGTATCGATAAGGCGTGCTGCTCTGCCGTATCCTAACTTCAACGCACGCTGAAGTGAGGATGTACTTGCAATTCCTGCTTCTACAACAAGAGCGATAGCCTCCTCAAGCTTTTCGTCAGTGTCGTCAATATCTCCGTCAGAGGATGATGAACCACCTTTTCCATCAGCAGAATTGACCATTTCAGTCTGGCGCTCGATCTCCTCCATGATGCTTTCATCATACTCGGCTGCAAATGTCTGTTTGATAAACTCAACAATACGCTCGACTTCTTTATCGGAAACAAAGCATCCCTGCACACGGACAGGCTTCGGCATTCCGACAGGCATATAAAGCATATCACCGTTTCCGAGGAGCTTTTCCGCACCGCCAGCGTCAAGAATAACACGGCTATCCATCTGGGAAGCCACCATAAGTGCAATACGGCTAGGGATATTTGCCTTGATAAGTCCTGTAACAACATTGACCGTAGGTCTTTGTGTAGCGATAACAAGATGCATACCCGCTGCTCTTGCCATCTGTGCAAGTCTTACGATACTGTCCTCAACATCCTTAGGCGATGCCATCATGAGGTCGGCAAGCTCATCAATAAAGATAACAATGTGCGACATCTTTTTCAGACCGCTGTTAGGGTCAGCCGAAAGCTCATTAAAGCCACCGAAATCACGGACATTGTTCTCTGAGAAAAGCTTATATCTGTTAAGCATCTCATTTACGGCCCATGCAAGCGCACCAGCTGCCTTTTTGGCATCTGTTACAACGGGGATCAGCAGATGCGGGATGCCGTTATACATCATGAATTCGACCTTTTTGGGATCTACCATTATAAGTCGCACATCCTCGGGAGTGGACTTCATGAGGATACTCATGATAATCGAGTTTACGCATACAGATTTACCTGAACCTGTTGTACCAGCAATAAGAAGATGTGGCATTTTCGCAACATTACATGTTACCATGTTACCGCCGATATCTTTACCAAGCACTGTTTCAAGCTTCTTGTCAAAGCTCTTTTTGAACTCTGCGTTATCAACAAGTTCACGGAAATATACAGTGTCCTTCTGTCTGTTAGGGACCTCTATTCCGACAGCCGCCTTGTTAGGGATAGGTGCCTCGATACGAACTCCCGCTGCTGCGAGATTAAGTGCGATATCATCCACAAGATTGGTTATCTTGGATATCTTTACGCCAGGTGCAGGCTGAAGCTCATATCTTGTAACTGAAGGACCTCTGCTTACCCCGACGATCTTGGTTTGTACACCAAAGCTCTTTAGTGTATCAACAAGAGTTTCGGAATTCTTTTTGATCTCAGTGTCAATATCCTGCTGAGGTATCTTATTTTCGATAGGATTAAGCAATGTCACAGGCGGAAGTGTATAAACCTCGCTAAGCTTTATCTGCTGTGTATCCTGCGAAACAGGTTTATGTACAACAGGTGCTACCTGCGGTTTTGATTCTGTTATTTTCTTTTCGGGCGCAAGCTTATCAGGCTGCATTATCGTGGGTATCTTGCCACGCATAGGTTGTATTTCCTCAACAGGCGGCTCCTTTATTACAACATCGTCAATATCAAACGGAAGCTCTGCCTCGTCAGATGTAGAAATATCTTCTACAGGAGCATCGACTATCTTCTTGACAGGAACTACTTCCTTGCTGTCCGAATTAAATCGATTAATGGCATCAAGAATAGGTACTAATTCGCCGTCTGTATCTTCAAGAGGATCCTTTTTCTTCTCCTCCTCTGCTTCAATGACGGCTTTATTCTTTTGCAGAATGAAATCCTGGAGAGCACGCATGTATTCCTCGCTCTCCTCGGTCTGCTCCTGAAGTATATTTGTTTCCTCAACCTTTTCAGGCTCTTTCTTTTCATTAGGAATTGTCTTTCCTGCCGCATCAGGAGTTACTGATGGCTTATCATTGTCCTCCTCGACACTGCGTGCAATTCTTCTGAAACGTTCAGCATTCTGTTTTTCTTCTAATTCGTTTTCTATCTCTGCAAGAATACGCTCCTGTTCAAGGCGCTCAAATTCTTCCTCAGCGATTGCCTTTTCCTCAGCACGACGCTTATGATGCTCAACAGCCTTGTTCTTTGTCTTTTTAATCGGGTCTGAAAGCTTATGGACAAAGTCTGCAACGGTTATCTTGGAGAGGATAAGGAAGTAAACAAGAGCCAGAAGGATAATGATTATTCCTGCACCTACCTGTCCAAGAAGCAGCAAAAGCTCGCCAATGAACAGAGCTAATACACCGCCTCCGCGGAATTCATAACCGTCTACATACAGATCTGCAAAGAAATCAAAGAAACCATCCGATTTTGGCGCACCGACTGAAAATATCTGTACAGCAGCGCTTATCAGGAGTGCGAGAAGGACAAGCGCAATAACCATGTGACGGATGGTCTTAGCGGGTCTATTTGACGAAACAAGAACAGCGATATAAACCATCGAGGGTCCGATTATGTATGCCGAATATCCGAACATTCCGTGCATAAAATCAAAGATCGCATGCCAGCCTTCTCCTGTAACTCCGGGAATTACTGCACAGAGAGTAAGAAATATTCCTACCGCAAAAAGAACAACCGATGTAATATGGCGATTTCTTGTCGCCCTTGCAATTGCCTCCTCACGTCTGCGGATAGTTTCCTGCTCTATTGCCTTTTTTGATCTTGTTTTAGCTGTCGAGCCGCTTCTTGTCCCACTTTTAGTAGGTGCTGCTTTTGTATTTTTTGATGTATTTTTCTTTTCAGCCATTTTATTACTTCCTTTTCAAATTAACCGTTAATCAGCGACATAAGTGTATTACCAGTTACGTGTTCCCATGTACCAGCAGCAACACAGGCAATTCCAAGAATTAAGGTATATACACCAAATATTCTAAATCTATCCTTCTTAAGTAACCACGATACAAGCTTTATCGCAAGAAAACCAACGACTGCTGCAACAACAAATCCGATTCCAAGGGCTACCCAATCAAGCTCCATGTCAGATCTTAACGCATCACCAAGCTCAAGAACACTTCCGCCAAGTATTGCAGGTATGCCAAGAATGAATGCAAATGTTACGGCTGTCTGCTTTTCCAGTCCACAGAAAAGTCCTGCAGCGGTTGTTGAGCCCGAACGTGATACACCCGGGAAAAGCGCTACACATTGAAACAGACCAACTGTCAGGCCGTCACGTAGCTTCATATCTTCTCCAAGCTTCTTTCCATGGCTACATTTGTCGGAGAAAAACAGCAGCATAGCCGTGAACAGGAAAGCAACACCCTCAAAAACGATATCGCCATCGCCCTGACGTCCGGTAAAGAATTCCTCAAAAAGATATACGGGAACAAGTATCAGTGTTGCAAATATCACCATGAACATCATGCGTCTTGTACCGTTCATGTTTTTCCAGGAAAACTTACCTGTGAAGATATCTCCGATTGTAAAGAAAAACTCCTTTATCATTCCCCATATCGTATCCCAGAATGCAACAAATACGGCAACCAATGTACCGAGATGCAGCACAATGGAAAGAATAAGCGCAGCCTCACCATCGATTCCTGTTACATGCTGTAAAACAGACAAATGACCTGAACTTGATACAGGAAGGAATTCTGTCAAACCCTGTACCACTGCCTGAATAATAACTGTTATGTAATCCATATATTTTCCCCTTTATGTACTGACCTGCACACGCAGGTCTAATTTTGTCAAGTATAGTATCTGAAAGGTTGGTTTTCTGCCTTTAGATATTCAGCAGGATCAGTAGATATGATCCTGCGAAGCTGTCGCCTTCCGTTTACGGTGATATACTCCGCATATCCGTTGGAAGTTTTTTGTAAATCAGTACTGATAGCCTCGTGACTTGCGAATACATCATCCAGGCTTACAATGGTGTGTATCATCGTTCACCGCTCCAGTCTACGGAATTATAATCAACTGATGCGGTAGCGCCTCGTGGTTTACTTCGGGTTATTCCGGAAACCGACTTATTATTCGCAGTTTTTTTCCTTGTTGAAGCCGATTTCGCACGCTTTAGCGGCTTTTTTCCATCATTTTCAATAAGCTCATACAGACATTCAACAGCGTCAGACAAGCCACCAAGACAGTCGATAAGACCCTCCTTTACAGCCGTTTCGCCATTCACAACAGAACCGACGTCCATAACAAGCTCATCCTTTTCCATCATCAGTTCACGAAAACGCTTGGAAGATATCTTACTGTTATCAGTAACAAATTTTGTTATTCTGTCCTGCATCTTTTCAAAGTAAGACATAGTCTGGGGTACACCCAGTACCATTCCATTCATACGCACAGGATGAATCGTCATCGTAGCGGACGGAACAATATAGCTTACCTTGGCGCTGACAGCCAACGGAACTCCAATGGAATGTCCTCCACCAACAACAATAGAAACCGTAGGCTTTGACATCCCCGCAATAAGCTCAGATATGGCCAGTCCTGCCTCAACATCTCCGCCAACAGTATTCAACACGATCAAAAGTCCCTCTATGCTCCTGTCTTCCTCAATGGCAACAAGTGCGGGAATGATATGCTCGTACTTTGTTGTCTTGTTCTGGGGCGGCAGGATATAGTGTCCCTCGATCTGTCCTATTATAGTCAGACAGTGAATATTATGACGTGCGTTTATGGATGCGATTATACCGTTGTCATCCTGATGATTCTGCTCCTCAGGCTCTGTGCAATTGTTTTCATCGTTCAAAAAAATCACCCTTCCGAAATATTATATACATATATTATTTCGGAACAAACGCAGGATATGCAGATATGAAAGAGATAACTTTCAGATCAACAGAAACATCCATATTTTAGCCTTATGATACAGATTATGTTAGATAGATTGCATCAGTAATCAATATTATACAACACACCTATTTTATTATATCACATTATGCAAATAATTTCAAACTATTTTTGTCTTTTTTTCTGCAGGTCTATATTTTTTTTGTTCCAATTCATAAGACGTTCCATACAAGCATATACTGCATTGAAAAGCCATACGGACAACACACCGTATACGGAACTAAAAGGAGGAATTATTCTATGGAAGAAATGCGTATGGATAATACGATATGTATGAACGAGGTCATTTTTGATGGTCAGGCGGAGCAAGGTATAGAGCTTGATTATGTCCTTCCTGACTATTGCCCTGAGATCTTCAAGATAATGAAATGTCGTATCATCCCTAAAATTCTCTCATACAGCATGGTAGGGGATACAAAAATTGTATATGATGGCTGTGCAGATATAAAAGTATTGTATCTTGCCGAGAACAGTCCTGCAATTCATTGTATTGAACAGCACTATACATATTCCAAAACAGTGGATATAGGAAAAAAAGTCAACTTAGCAAAAGAAACTCCTGATATACGTATGCAAACGAAACCTGATTACTGTAACTGTCGTGCTGTAAGCGGCAGGAGAATTGATATAAGAGGTGCTGTTAGCACAAAAATACGAATTACAATGTGCAATGAATTTGAAATTCCATCTATACCCGATGGAGTTCAGGCACGCATCGAAAAAACAAACTGCTGTAACAGACTTCGGAATACCGAAAAAACATTCTCAATACGAGAGGAAATAGAAACCGGTGCCTCAGGAATAAGCTGTATCCTAAGAAGCTGCTGCACACCTAAAGTCAACGACGTCAGAGTAATTGCTGACAAAGCAATCGTAAAAGGAACCATACTAATAAACGCTGCATACGGACTGAATGATGATACAAATGTACAGGGTTGTTCGACAATAGAACGAATGACAGCAGAAATTCCCGTCAGCCAGATAATAGATATGGGTGGAATCGACGACAGTTTTTCATGCTCAGCGGAACTTGATATAATGTCGTGTGAACTTATTTCTTCTGTTGATAGCGGAATAATCTCCTGTAATATTCAAGCAGTATGCAGAATAAGCTGTCACAAAGAAAATACCGTATCATTTACCACTGACGTATTCTCAACGGAATATGCAACAGAACATTCTACCAGAACGATCAAAGCGATACGTCAATTTATCCCTGTATCAAAGCAGTCAAACATCAAGTCATCGATCGAATCAGAATATGGAGAGCTTGAAATAGTGTGGGATTGTAGCAGTGATATCTACAATCTTGCATGCACTGTTTCAGATGAAGGAAAGCTGTTTCTTACAGGTCTCATCTGCTATCAGCTCTTAGGTAAAACAACAGATGGACTTCCCTGCTTGTCGGAAAAACAAGAGGGCTTTGAATGTGAGATATCATCCGAGCAAATACCAAAAAACCATACGCTCTCTTTCACTGCAACATGCATAGATACTGACTACTCACTTAAAACAGATGGTACTGTCGACCTCAATGCAATAATAGATTTCAATGGAACCATCTGTGAAACACAGGATATTCATACAATCGAAAATGTAATAATACATGAAGATAAACCAAAACATAAAAATAATGATTTTGCACTCAGGATATATTATGCTGACGGTACAGAGGACTGCTGGACAGTTGCCAAACGATATGACGCATCAGTAGATGCAATAATGATAGAAAATGATATTCAGGACAGGGACCTGCCTCTCAACGGCATGGTACTTATCCCTTCAGTATAAGGAGATAAAATATGAACAATTCAATTTACGCAGACATCGCCCGCCGTACAAACGGCAACATATATCTCGGAATAGTAGGCCCTGTTCGTTCAGGAAAATCTACTTTTATCAGTAAGTTTATGAACACACTGGTTATACCAAACATTGATGACGATTATCGGAAAGAACGTGCAAACGACGAACTTCCTCAATCCTCTGCAGGCAAAACAATAATGACTACCGAACCTAAATTTGTTCCTGAGGAGGCAGTATCAGTCACAATTGAGGATGGAGTTTCCATGAATGTCCGTCTTATTGACTGTGTAGGATACATAGTTCCAAGTGCGATCGGCTATATCGAAAACGAGGCTCCCAGAATGGTGGTTACTCCCTGGTTTGAAGAAGAAATACCCTTTAACATGGCTGCTGAAGTCGGCACAAGAAAGGTGATAACCGAACATTCTACCATTGGAATTGTAATAACAACAGATGGAAGTATTACAGATATCCCCCGAGAGGAGTATGCAGTGGCAGAAGAACGCATCATATCGGAGCTTGATGAGATAAATAAGCCTTTTGTAATACTTCTCAACTGTCAGAAACCCGAGTCTGAATATTGTGTATCCCTTGCTCATGAAATGTCAGAAAAATATGGTACATCTGTTATCCCGATAAACTGTCTTGAACTTGATGAAGATAAGATCAAATCGATCCTTGGAGAAATATTACTTAAATTTCCCGTTTGTGAAATAGACATCGAAATGCCAAAGTGGATAAACTCACTTGATAAAGAGCACTGGTTGAAAAAATCGGTATTCGGATGTATCAAGGAAGCAGCTTCAGAAATACATGGAATAAGCGATATAAAGGCAGCTGCAGAAAAAATGTCAGAATGTGAATACATTGAAACCGCTTCCCTATCGGCTCTTGATCTCGGAACAGGTACAGGGATAATCAATATAGCGCCTCAGAAAGGACTATTTTATCAGATTCTTGGCGAAGCAACGGGACTTGACATCAACGATGAGGGCGACCTAATGTCCTGCATGATTGAGCTTGCCTCGATAAAGCGCAGATATGAGCGTGTCAGCAACGCACTTAGCGAGGTAGAATCAACAGGCTATGGAATCGTTCTTCCCTCTATGGAGGAGCTTACTCTTGAAGAACCTGAAATCATCCGACAGGGCGGAAAATACGGTGTTAGATTAAAGGCAAGCGCTCCATCCATCCACATGATGTCTGCAAATATCACAACTGAAATAAATCCCATTGTAGGAAGCGAGAAACAGAGCGAGGAACTTGTGGCTTATCTGCTCAATGATTTTGAAGAAAATCCTACCAAGATATGGGAGAGCAACATCTTCGGTAAATCTCTTCATGACCTCGTAAACGAGGGACTACATAACAAGCTTTACCGTATGCCGTCAGATGCACGTATGAAACTTCAGGAAACAATCCAGCGTATCATTAATGATGGTTGCGGTGGACTGATCTGTATAATTCTATAATAACATAGACCTGAAAGGTTGTACTTTTCAGGTCTTTTTTTATTTGTTATTCCATAATTTACAGATTATTTTTTATACTTTATACTTGACATATTAAATAAACAATGCTATAATACTGATAATAATTACTATTATGGTTATAATTTAGTGAAAGGATATGTATGAAATTTTCAAAACAGAGAGAACTTATCTATAATCAGGTTATG
>JAFSHE010000135.1 GCA_017440445.1 Oscillospiraceae bacterium
AACGGACGTGTTATCCGCTACCGCTTCAACGGCGTTGCCAACGACCAGCCCGGCCGTTACGTTTACATCAAGGACGCTGACACCAACGAATACTGGTCCGCATCCTGGGCGCCTGTGTGCAAGCCCCTTGACGAGTTCAAGAGCGAGTGCCGCCACGGTACTGCATACACAGTAATCACATCCGAGTACAAGGGCATCAAGTCCGAGGTCTCCTACTACGTTCCCAAGGACGCTACATACGAGGTATGGGCTGCCAAGGTAACAAACAACGATACAAAGCCCAGAAAGCTCTCTGTTACAGGCTACTGCGAGTTCGTAAACGATCCCAACTACGAGCAGGATCAGGTAAACCTGCAGTACACACTGTTCATCACACGCACATACTTCAAGGGTAACTTCATCCACCAGATGCAGAACGAGGTTTACAATCCCCACAGCGGACGCTTCCTCGGTCTTGCACAGGCTAAGGCTGACGCATTCTGCGGCGACAGAGATTCCTTCGTTGGCTCTTATAGAAGCTACGCTAACCCCAAGGGTATCGAGGAAGGCCTCAAGGGCGACCTCAACTACAACACCAACTCCTGCGGCGCACTGCAGAGCGACATCGTTCTCCAGCCCGGCGAAACAAAGGAGCTGACATACGTTCTCGGCGGCGCAAGAACAGAGGCTGAGATCAAGGAGCTTCTCGCTAAGTACGACGTTAAGGGTACAGTAGAGAAGGAGCTTGCAGAGCTGAAGGAATACTGGCATTCCAAGCTTGCTAATCTGCAGGTAAACACTCCCGACAAGAACTTCAACAACATGGTAAATACCTGGAACGCATACAACTGCTTCATCACCTTTATCTGGTCCAGAGCAGCTTCCTTCCAGTACTGCGGTCTGAGAAACGGCTTCGGCTACCGTGATACTGTTCAGGATATCCAGGGTATCATCCACCTCGCTCCCGAGATGGCTAAGCAGCAGATAATCTTCATGCTGTCCGCTCAGGTTACAAACGGCGCAGGTCTGCCCCTCGTTAAGTACACACACCAGGCAGGTCAGGAGAACCACCCCGACGAGGAGGACGAGAACACAGCTTACGCAAAGGAAACAGGTCACCCCAGCTATCGTGCAGACGACGCTCTGTGGCTGTTCCCCACAATCTACAAGTACATCTCCGAGAGCGGCGACAGCGCATTCCTCGATGAGGAGATCTTCTACGCTAACGACGGCGAGAAGGGTACTGTATACGACCACCTCAAGAGAGCTATCGACTTCTCCATGAACCACCTCGGCAACCACGGCATGCCCGCAGGCCTGCACGCTGACTGGAACGACTGTCTGCGTCTCGGCAAGAAGGGCGAGTCCACCTTCGTTGCATTCCAGCTCGTTTACGCTATCAAGATCCTGCGCACTTATGCAGTTGAGAAGAACGACGCTGAGTACATCAAGTACCTCGACGAGATCGGCGCTAAGCTGAACGAGATCCTCTCCGCTTGCTGGAACGAGGACAGATGGATCCGCGGCTACAAGGAGGACGGAACTGTTATCGGTCAGAGAACAGATCCCGAGGCTTCCATGTGGCTGAACCCCCAGAGCTGGTCTGTAATCTCGGGCTTCGGCACAAGAGAGCAGCAGGAGGCAGCTATGGAGAGCGTTTACAGAGAGCTGAACACTCCCTACGGCGCAATGGTAATGTATCCTCCTTATGTAAATCACGGATTCCCCGGCGCTCTGATGCAGTGCTTCAACAAGTGCACCAAGGAGAACGCAGGTATCTTCTCTCAGCCTCAGGGCTGGCTGATCCTTGCTGAGTCCAAGCTGGGTCACGGCAACCGTGCTTACCAGTACTGGACAGAGGCAGCTCCCGCAACCTACAACGACAACGCAGAGCACAGAGTGCTTGAGCCGTATGTATACGGTCAGTTCGTTGAGGGTAAGGATTCTCCCTTTGCAGGACGTGCACACGTTCACTGGCTGACAGGTACAGCTTCCACTGTAATGGTAGGTACAACAGAGGGTATCCTCGGTCTTAACCCCGAAACAAAGGGTCTGGTGATCGATCCCTCCATCCCCTCCGAGTGGAAGGAGTACACAATGGAAAAGACCTTCCGTGGCAAGAAGCTCCACGTTACAGTAAAGAACCCCAACGGTTCCGAGCACGGCGTTAAGTCCGTAACTGTAAACGGCGAGAAGATCGAGGGCAAGCTTATCCTCGACTCCATCCTGAAGGCTGAGAACGATATCGTTATCGAGCTGTAATGGCATAATAACAGGGGACCCCGATGTATTTCGGGGCCCCTTTTTTTAATTAGGAATGAGGAATTAGGAATTAGGAATTATGGTTGCGGCTATCGCCGCATATCGAAATTACCTCGTAGTTTATAGGCGACTGCCTGATAATTATGTGATACGTCACGGCGTAGCCGTTATTGAGCTAAATCACCTCTAGTTGCAGGGTTGTCGGCAACGCCGACAACCCGCTAATTCCTCATTCCTCATTTCTAATTCCTAATTAATCAGACGGTCGCCTATATATTAAGAGGCAATTGTAATCTGCGCCGAAGGCGCACCGAAATTCCTCATTCCTCATTCCTACTTACTCATTGTTGTTATGTTACCCAAAATTTTTCAAAAAATATGTGATTTTTTTAGAAAATCTCTGATATCGCTTGATTTATTTTTTTGAATATTGTATAATGTAAAAAGAACTATTCTGCCATATAATGCTTAAAAATAAGTAATTTGTGGCTTCACTTGATATTATACAGAGGGATGATGCTTTTGTTCTTCGGAAACAAGATTGTAAAAGTTGATATCCTGGATAAAAACGGCATACTGGCTGTCACCTCGGAAAAGAATTTCGTGTTCCCGAAAAATATCGAGACCGCCGAGGAGAGCATTCTTATCATAAAAGGCGCATACTTGCGGGAGTTTCCCAAGGGCGAGCGGGTGCATGTAATAGCCACTACCAAGGCGGGCGACCGCATAAAATATCCGGGTAATGTAACGATATCGATGGATACCCAGCTGAACGTAAAGATACTCAAAAACCGTGAAACACAGGTGCTTGAGGAGCGGCGCAGGTATTTCAAGATAAAGGTGAACGAGCGCGGGCGCGCGCTGTTTTACATAAGGGATGACGAAACGGTGCGCTTTGACGAGCCGTTCCCGATAGAGATAAAGGATATCAATATCGGCGGCGTGTTCATGGCGTGTCCGGGGTACGAGTTCATGCAGGACGACTTCGTGTGCATGGATATCGACCTGTTCATCGATTACCGTCTTAATGCGGTGGCACGGGTACTGCGTGTCGCACGTGAGGCGGACGGCTCGGTAAAGGGCTACGGATGCGAGTTCCAGGGGCTTACCGCCTCGCAGGAGGACCGCATAGGCAAGTTCATCTATGCAGTGCAGTCGGCACAGCGCCAGAAGGACATTAAAAACGGAAATGATTACTGATATATTCAGCAATAAATAAAAAAATACATAATTCAGGGGGATAAGATCAAGATGAACAATGCAAAGCTAAAGGTCGTACTCACGGCCATTCTGCTGGTTTTTGCAATAGTACCATCGGTGATTGCAGGAGTCGTTGGCACATTCTCGGTGATGGGCTACGAAACAGCCGCTAAGGAGGACACACTGGAGGTAGTTTCCAGATCCAAGTCCGTGGCGCTTGACCAGCTTTTCACACACTATACAGGCATGGTGAATACCGCAGCGAAGTCGGAGCTGGTTATCAGAGCAGCTGACAGCAAGGACGGCGGCGCTGACGCACTGCTGGAGTCCATGACAAAGGCTGATACAGATATCATCGACGCACTGATAATCAACCTCAACGGCGATATCGTGGCATCCGCAAAGGGCAACGAGTCCGTTAAGTTCGGTCATTTCGACGCTGACGGCCTGCTTCCCGTTTCGGGCATACTCAACTGGCAGAGCTACGACGGCGCAAGCGCTTTCTATGTATCCAAGGAGATCTACGACGACGCCGACGCTAAGACAGGCAAGCTGGGCTACATGTGTACAGTTATCTCTGTGGGCGCTGACAGCGCAGTTGTAAAGGCACTCGGCGGCACCTTCCTTGAGGGAGGACACATTGTGCTGTTCGACAATGCGGGCAATACTATCAACTTCAATGCTGACGGCGCACTGCTTACCTCCTCCCAGGTGGACGGCAGCTTCGCAGGCAAGATGGCAGAGATGAGGAGCAACACCAACAACGTTTCCACCACATCCTCTGTACAGATACACGATACAGGCAGAGCAGGCAAGTACGCTTACGTATGCGGCATCATCCCCAACATCACCACATGGAGATGGGCAGGTATCGTTGACGCAGGCACATTCAGCTCCTTCTCCATGATGTCCAACATTATCGGATGGGGCGTTATTCTGGTTGCATGCGCTATCGCATCCCTTATCGCTGTTACTATCGTAAACAAGTTCATCGGCAATATGCACGAGATGATCAATACAATGGACGCTATCTCCGAGGAGGAGAACGGCTCCGACATCCGCTTCACGATCAAGAACAGAAAGAGCGAGATCGGACGTATCAAGAGCTCCTTCAACGAGATGATGGACGAGGTACTCCTGAGCGAGGAGCGTCACCGTACCATCGCAGAGCTGTCTGACAACATGCTGTTCGAGTGGGACTTCCACAAGGAGAGAATGTTCGTATCCGCAAATGCGCTCTCCAAGTTCGACATCGATACAGAGAACGCTACACTGTCCAACGGTAAGTTCATCGACTCCCTGATGAGCGGCGAGGACGCTGAAAGATACAAGAGAGATATCAACCAGCTGCTGAGAGATAAGAACGGCTACAGCGCCGAGTATCAGCTCAAGGCTAAGTCGGGCGCAGTTATCTGGGTATCGCTGCGTGCTTCTGTTGTAACAGAAAGAATGGATGAACCCATGCGAGTTATCGGCGTTATGACCGATATCGACAACGAAAAGAAGATGGAGCTTCAGCTCTCTGAGCGTGCAAGCTACGACTTCCTTTCTCAGCTGTACAACAGAAACACATTCACAAGAACGCTCACACAGGAGCTTGAGCGCCGCAACAACAAGAAGCTGGCTCTCCTGTTCATCGACGTTGACGACTTCAAGTTCATCAACGACAGATACGGCCACACCATCGGTGACGAGGTCATCAAGTACGTGGCTGACACCATCAGGACAAAGGTTGACGACAAGGGCGGCTTCGCAGGACGCTTCGGCGGTGACGAGTTCGTTCTGTGCTTCACCGACCAGGAGGACATCGAGAACATCGAGAACATCTCCATGGACATCATCAACGAGCTGTACGGCGGTCATACCACATCCGAGGGCAACATGACCATAAACGTAAAGGCAAGTATCGGTATCGCACTCTGTCCCGAGCATTCCGAGGACGTAAACGAGCTGCTGGCATTCTCCGACACTGCTATGTACTTCGTTAAGAAGAACGGTAAGACCAACTACCACGTTTATACTCCCGAGGACAGCGAGAACGAGGAGTACATCGACCCCGAGTTCTGATGAACGTGCCGTAACTGCCGCGGGGTAATGCCCGATCATGCGGCGGGGCGCACAACTGAACAATCAACATAGGGCGGACAGACATTGTGCGCCCTAGTGACTTTAAGTGAGATCTGGCAACTTTTGGAGGTACTGTTTTGGCAAAGGTTATTGCTATCACTAATCAGAAGGGCGGCGTCGGCAAGACGACCACCTGCTGCGGACTTTGCGGAGGTCTTGTGCAGAGAGGATATAAGGTCCTCGCCATCGACCTTGACCCGCAGGGAAATCTCAGCTTCAGCCTTGGTGTTGAGGCAGACGACAACTTCACCGTATACGATCTTTTCAAGGGAAACTGCGACATCACGGACGCTATCCAGCAGGGCGGCGTGTGCGATGTTATTCCCTCAAACATACTGCTCTCGGGCGTGGAGCTTGAGCTTACGGGCGTAGGCAGAGAGTATGTACTGCGTGAGCAGCTTGAGGAGATAAAGGACGATTACGACTACATAATCCTTGATACTCCCCCCGCACTGTCGGTGCTTACGATAAACGCATACACCGCCTCGGACGAGCTTGTTATCCCCATGCTGTGCGAGATACTCAGCCTGCAGGGAATAGCTCAGCTGAAGCAGACCATCTTTGCGGTGCAGAGATACTACAACAAGGCGCTGACGGTTCGTGGAATACTCCTCAACAAGTACAACGGCAGACTTACCCTCACCAAAGAGGTGGAGGAGCTTGCAACCATGATCGCAAAGCAGCTTGAAACAGAGATATTCAAGTCAAGGATAAGCGCAAGCGTGTGCATTGCGGAGGCTCCCGCACACGGCGAAACTGTGATGACCTACTCTCCCAGATCAAAGGCTGTCAAGGAGTTCAACGACTTTATCGACGAGCTGACAGGCACAAAGAAAAAGGGCGGAAAGAAATAAATGAGCGGTAAAAAGACCGATATCAGTGCAAACAAGGACGAAGCGGTTGTAAAAAAGCGTGGCAGACCGCCTAAAAAGGTGGATGCGTTGATCTCAGCAGAGGAGAAACCGAAGCGCTCCCGTGCGAAGAAAGCGGAGGTCGCAGAGGCTGCTCCTGTTGAGGAGAAACCGAAGCGTACCCGTGCGAAAAAGGCGGAGGTCGCAGAAGTTGCTCCTGCGGAGGAAAAACCAAAGCGCTCCCGTGCGAAGAAAACAGAGGTCGCAGAGGCTGCTCCTGCTGAGGAAAAACCTAAGCGCTCCCGTGCGAAGAAAGCGGAGGTCGCAGAAGCTGCTCCTGCGGAGGAGAAACCAAAGCGCTCCCGTGCGAAGAAGGCGGAGGTCGCAGAGGACAAGCCCTCGGAAAGCAGCAAAACGCCGCAGGTAATGCGCCTTGTGCGCCAGGATAATGACATAGTAAATCCCACGATACTGGCGGGAAAAAGCAGTATCCCCCGCAGGCTGAGGGGACTGGAGCCGCTCTCACGGATAATGAAGCGAGAGGCGGAGGAGATATTCGACACCGACGAGGAGGCAGTCACCTACAACGTGACCGCCCTTGTGATAGAGGACCACGCAGCGGAGATACTGAAAAGGTTCAACGCCTGCGACTGCGAGGTGTGCGTGGAGGAGCTTTCACGGCTGACTGCCGAGATAGTGCCTGCACGTTTTGCAAAGCTTCGCCCCCGTGCTGTGGAGCGAAACACCGCAGAGGTGGCAGAGCTTAAGGAGCCGCTTAATCGCAAGGTGACCTCGGAGATGATAAGACTGGTGATACGCAACAAGAAGCGCAGCTATCACGACGGCACATGAATGAATAACTGACAGGGGCATGAGAGATGATGTCCCTGTGTTGTTTTGTGAATATCCTTTTGTCAAATTTTTGAATAAAGGTGGAACAAAAATGTGACATTTCACAGAATTTGGCGGGAATGTGCAGAAAATGTTGACAACCGCCGCAAAGTGTGGTAAACTCTATTTGACAGTGAAAAATCACTGGATAGTTATACGGAAAGGTTAAGGTATTTTATTATGGAAAAGATCCCTGCAATTCTTATCACATTCTTCCTCGGAGAGCTTGGTATTCACAGATTCCTCGCCGGCAAGATCGGTACAGGTATCCTGTGGCTCTGCACAGCAGGATGCTTCGGTATCGGCTGGCTGGTTGACCTGATCATGGTATGCACAGGCAAGTTCACCAAGAAGGATGGCACACCCTGGGTTATTGAGTAATATCTCACAGGCTATAAAAAGACCGCAGTTTTCTGCGGTCTTTCGTTTTTTCTGGGAATGTGGGGGCGAACAGTGTTCGCCCGTTTTTTACATCTCAAACGCTGGATGGACATGAATGATACGCCTAATTTACCGCCTCGCCGCTGTCACGGCTGATGAGAACGCCGTCCTCACTGAGATATACGGGGTTATCCCCGCTGACGGTGAGGGACGACAGCCGTCCGCACTGATGGAAAGCGTAGCTGCCGATGCTCTCCACCGAGGCGGGAATATGTATCTCCCGCAGTGAAACACACTGTGAAAACGCTCCCGACCCGATGCTCACGAGAGCAGGACCAAGCTCCGCACTTTCGAGGGAGCGGCAGCCGCTGAAAGCCGCACTGCCTATCCCAGTCGCCATTGAGATATCGATGTCGGTCAGCCGCTCGCAGCCCATAAATACGTTGTTTCCCACTGTAAGGCTGTCGGAACTCAGCCGCACCTCGGTAAGCAGCGGGCTGTCCTGAAACATCCCCGCTGAAAGGGACGTGAAGTTGTCGGGGATATACACGCTCTCAAGGGTGGATTGCGCAAAGGCAAGCTCCCGCTCCTGAAAGAAAGCTGCGGGGATGTTCATTTTCTCAACGCCGATGTTTTCGTAGATCCCACGCACGTTTTCCGCCTCGGTCAGAAGTGCGTCAAGCTCGCTCTCGTACACCAGAACATCCTCATACGGACGGACGAAAACATACTTCACCGTGTCGGGCATGATAAGCTGTTCTATGTCCTTGCAGCGGTCGTAGAAGGCGACCTTCACCACGTCGTACAGCTCGTGGGTGTCGGGGTCACGTATCTGCGATGGAATACGCACCACGGGAGAAGTCCCCGTGTACTGGTTTATCGACCATCCGCCAAGCTCCTGCACGTAGTAGTAGGAAAGATCCCACGGAATAGTTACGCTCTCATCACGGAGATATTCAACTATATCGTCATAGCCCGCAAGCTGGAGATATCTCACGCAGTCGGGGAGTATCAGCGCCGTGAAGTGACGAAAGCAGTAGCGCAGGTCAACTCCCACGACCGGGTGACCGTCTATTTCAGCGGGGATTCTAAGCTCATCAGAGCTGCCGAGGTAGTCGGTTATCATGATGCCGCCCGCCTCCTCGCTGTGGCGATATGTGAAGTCCGATGCGGGCGCAGCGGGTATATCGTAGCTCTCCCCGAAGAATTCCCGCAGCGCAGCCTCGTGAGCGCTGCTGTCCGTCACCTCACGTGAGTATGCGGGAGCCTCTGCGCAGCC
>JAFSHE010000136.1 GCA_017440445.1 Oscillospiraceae bacterium
CCTGATGAATTCTCCGCCGCAGGCCTTCATTCCGATATAAGCGTAGTTGTAAAAGTCGTTTATCTGAGTGAAATTCTGACCCTCTGACCAGTCATAATAGAGGTTTGCGGTCTTTAGAAAACCGTCAATGGTCTGAAGATCATCGGTCGATACTCCTGTTTCGCCACTGAATCTGTCAAACAGGGTTTTGTTCAGGAACAAAGCCTCGGAGGATTTGGCAATCGGCAGCATAAGCAGCTTTTCACCGAAGTATCCCTCTGAAACAAATTCATCTCTGAACATATCAAGCTCCTGTGCAGAAAAATAGTCGTCCCAGCAGAGGAGCTTTTCCTCTCCGACAATTTCCGCTACTCTCGGATATGCGGTAAACAGGTCGGGCAGATCATCTGCGCCAGGCTCGCCGTTTGCCGAAGCGGAAAGAGCCTTGTCTATCGCTGAGGAGCTTGTTACCGATACAACATCCACCGTAACGCCGTTTTCTCTGCCGATGGTATCGTTGAATTCATCGATTGCATCGTTAAGAGGAGATCTTGTCTGACTGCCATAAACGTGCCACATTGTTAATGTCACAGGATCATCAACGTCAGGCCTGGTTTTATCCGAACAGCCTGCAAGGCAGACTGATGCTATTACAAAAGCTGACAATAAAGAAGCTATCTTTTTCATCATATATTCCCTTTCATACGGGTGATCTACCCGTTTTCCTACCCTATTTTCAGAAAAAATAAGCTTTTCCCACCCTTTTTTATCAGTTTGGGTAGTGCCAGAAAAGCAGGATTTTAGTATAATAAAGTACGCAAGGTAAAAGAGAGTATATATCTTTGCTGTGTCAAGGGTACTCGAAGTTCCTGTGGGTGCGCCAACAGTCACAGGAACCGCCCGTTTTTTAATTTTAGCATATTGCATTGATTAAGTCAAGATTGCTAAAAAAACAACAAAGAGGAGGAAATTATGACTTACATCGGAAAATGGAAGCTTCATTCGGTAATGACATTTGATGACAACGATATGCCCGTGTATCTCACGCCCGAGGAATATCTCAATTCGCCGATGCCCTACGTGGACGAAAGCGACGAGGAAGCAGTGGCTGATGAGATGAGAGAACGCAGAAAAATGATCGACACGATGATAAAGATCTGCGAGGATGGCAAGCTTTATATGCTGTCACCTCTGCCCGAGGGCGTTTCTCAGGAGGAGGTCGACAAGGCTGTTTCGGCAGGAGTAATAAAGCTTGTGGACGGCGCTATGGCTGACGAGCCTAAAGCATGGGAGCTTCGTGACGATGAATTCTGGTTCGATACAGGCATCGGGGGCGAGGTCTACGATGAAGAAGTAAGCAGCTGGATAAACCCTATCGACGAAAACGGACTATTTAATTTTATGAATTTCAGATTTATCAGGGAGGACTAAAAAAATGGGATTATTTGATTCTATCATGAGATCAGCAGGAAATGCTATCAAAAACGAAACTGCAAAGGCAGTAAACAATGCCGCTTCTTCAGTAGCTAAGGGTACAAACCGCACAGAGAGCTTTACTTTCTCCGCACTTCCGAACAATGTAGCGGAGCTTCAGGCACTGCCCGAGGCTTCTCTTGACTCCGCATTCAAGACAACAGCGCTCACTATTGCAGTTCTTTGTGCTTATGAGAAGAACCCTGACGCTTGCATCGAAATGCTCAACTTCCTTAAGGGTCCCGCTGAAGTAAGTACATACGAAAAGGGCTTCATCAAGGAGCGTCTTAACGGCAAATTCTACAAGACATTCTCTTTCTTTGAGGGCGCAACTCCCGAAAACGGCTACAAGCCCAACACTCCCTATGTTATCAAGGTAAGCGAGAACCCCTATTCCTTTGACGAGGAGAACTGGGCGACTCTTTATGTAACAAGCGGTGGTGCGGATAATCCCCGTCCCATAAAGCTCAGAAAAAAGCCCTCCACAGGTCAGTGGTTCTTAAACGATATCCAGTGCCTTTCCGATATCCGTATTCCTGTTGCAGATGACCCCTGGGCATAATGCGATCTGAAAAGTTTTAAGAAAACAGGTGAACAGATGAATTCAAAAAGATTTTCGACAATGGTACTTGCAGCTGCTATGATGTTTTCATTGACTGCCTGCTCTGGTGCTGACGCTAACAGTAACAGCAGCAGTACATCGGAAGACACAACGGCTGCTTCACAGAATACGACCACCGCTTCTACGACATCTGCGACAACTACAAAGCCCGCAGAGCCTGATATACCCGATATCGATGTAAATGGTGAGGACTGTGTCATAGTAAATTATGGCTGGGATATTGATGATACTGACTGCATGGCAAGGATCTACTGCCCCGAGGGAGCGGAATTCGACGACTACACCTTACAGGTACAGGCGAATGACGGCTGGGTACTGACCGCAGATATCTCCGATGAGGTGAACGAATATTCCGCCACCAGTATCAGCCAC
>JAFSHE010000137.1 GCA_017440445.1 Oscillospiraceae bacterium
ATAAGCAGATCAAATGCCTTATAATGCTCCTTCGGTGCTGCCTTTTCCTTTACTGCCGAGCCTTCACCGTTCTTCAGTCGGTTCATGTACATCTCACTGTTTGCGAACTTGATGAAGCCCTCCAGCGAGCCGTTCCAATAAGAATTGACCACGGTACAGCCGCAATTCACCTCAACATAGTACTCCTTGCCGCTGTCGGTATTATAGCCCTCGATAAGGCTGAAAAATACGGATGTAGCCTTGTTTATCGTATCGCTTATCACGGTGGGGTCGTCGTAATAATTGATGACTGCGTACTCGTCCTCCGCAATATGTCCGATAAAGCAGTTTACGGGGTTTGCCATCTTCAGCGACTCCGATACAAGGCGAAGTGCCTCCTCGATAGCCTCCACACCGTAGTTTTCGTAGATATATGTATACTTGGGAAGTCCGTAAACAGAGATGGACAGAGTTTTGCTGCGGTTCTCCTCTGCCGCAGAGAACTCCTCAAACCATTTTACGGAGCCCTTAAGATTAGGTAGCTTTGTAACGGTATTTATAAGCTCCGCTCTTTCCATCTGCTGTGACATCTTCTGCTGTCTGAAATAGTTGAGCGCAACATTGAAGGCGATATTTATCGTCTTTACCACACGCTTCATCTTGCGTGTAGAATACGGCATATTGTCTGTCCTTACGGCATAATAGCCGACTACCTCGCTGCCGACATAGATGGAGTTTAATATATATGCCGCATCATCCTCGCACCATGCGTCTGAGCAAGGAACGAGCCTTGACAGCTTAAGCTTGCTGGTATTCTCTGCTTCGCCTGTTGAATACTTTGAGCCTATAACGATAAGCTCATCTGAGAAAAGCTTATGCTCCTCCACATGGTCGATATCCATTATAGCCCTTATGAAATCGCTGTTAAGACATGCGTAGGAATTTTCCAGCATACAACCCGAAAGAGTTGAATACAGGCTGTTCATATCGCTGATATCAAGCATCCTGTCTATCCACGAGTACTCGAAATCCTCGTGCATCTCCATGTCGTGGAAGGTCTGATACAGCTCGGACGCAACGCTGCGAAAATCCTCTGAGCCGAGGTTTTTACAGCCGCAGGACTCGGATATCACAGGAACATGCTTATGTGTAAAGCACGCCTGTGTATCACCTGAAAGCACTGCGTCAGCTGCCTTGACGCTGAGCCTTGCTATCTCCTCGATATCCTCACGGCAGGTGGTCAGACGGGGAATAAAATACTGCGACGCAGGAACTCCGTCAAAGCCTGTTACCACAACATCCTCAGGCACACTGAAGCCTGCTGCCTTCAGCTGCTTACATACAGTGAACGCCATGTGGTCATTGGCACAAAGGATAGCACGAGGCGGCTTTTTACCATCGGCAAGAAGCTCTGACACGATGCGCTTTGTGGGGTCCTCCCAATAACCGCCGTAGCCTACTCTGCTCTCCTCAAAGGGGATGCCATTTTCCTCAAGCACCTCTTTATAGCATTCTATACGCACACGGGAGTCTGTATCATCCTCCCTGCCGTTTCCTGCTATATAGAATGTATCTGTAATGCCATGATCTTTTATTACGTGTCTTAGCACTGATTTATATGATTCACGGTAATCCGCCGTGATGCATGCACAGCCTTCGGCAGTGCCGTTTACCAGTATCGCAGGGACGTTATGTGCCTTTGCACCTGCAACGATACCATCGATGATAGAACGGTTCATAAATGTGTCGCATATAACCAGTACAGCGTCCACAAGACTGTAATCGATAAGCTCGTACACCGAGCTTGCACCCTTGTCAAAGGCATCATTACGATAGAAATCTACAAAGCTGTTGAACACCAGCAGCTTATACCCTGCCTGATGGGCAAGGTGATGAAGTCTGTTTACATAATCTGTACGGGTAGTGTCGTGTATCTTTGTCAGGCATACTCCTATGACCTTATGTCCGTTTATCATATCAGGCACCGTCCTCCGTAATTCCGCAATGCGGATAAATTCCAATTATAATCATTATTATAGTAACATAAACAGCAGCTTTTGTCAACATTGACATTTTTTTGACCGACAATTTACCGTATCTGTCGCATTTTGCATATATAGCTTGAAATATTCAGCCACGTGTGGTAAAATGTAATTAAGACATAAAAACAATGTCAGGAGGTGCTTACGATAGAGATAGTATCGTATATACTATGGGGACTTCTTGCCGTGATACTTCTGCCTGTCCTGTTTCTCACCGTTGTGGCACTGACAGTCGATCCACGGAAGGAGTACAACAGAGAAAACAGCTTCTATCGTGCCGTGCTTAACGGCTCAACAGGTGCGGCACTGTGGCTGCTCGGAATAAAATTCACTGTTGTGGGTGCGGAAAAGCTCCCCGAAAGCGGAAATTTCCTGTTCATCAGCAATCACCGGTCCAACTACGACCCGATAATACAGTGGTATGCGCTGAAACAGCATAGGATATCCTTCGTGTCAAAGGGACAGAACTTCAGGATACCAATATTCGGCAGGCTGATACGCCGCTGCTGCTTTATGGAGATAGACCGCAGCAGCCCGAAAAGCTCCATGCTTACCGTGAACAGAGCCGCATCACTTCTTAACGAAACGGAAAATTGCGTGGGAGTATATCCCGAGGGCACACGAAGTAAAAACTGCGTTCTTCTCCCCTTCCACAACGGGGTGCTGAAGATAGCTCAGAAAGCTGAAAAGCCGCTCGTCATCTCAGTTATAGAGGGGACCGAGGATATCTTCAGAAATATAAAGCGCTTCAGGCGCTCGCAGGTGATCATCACGATACTGGAAACGCTCCCTGCGGAGCAGGTAAAGAAAACAAAGACCGCAGAGCTTGGCGGATACGCACTCTCCCTTATGGAGCAGGCTCTCGGAGATATAAAGGAGTAAAAAATGAATACATACGTTCTGTTCAATCCCCTTGCGGGCAACAGCTCCTGCGAGGAGTATTCCAAAAATCTGAATGAGCTTATGCCCGAAAAGGAGCTTATTTTCCGCAGCATGGCAGACACCGAATACAAGGAGTTTTTCGCCTCCCTCAAAGCTGAGGACGAGGTTATAATATGCGGCGGTGACGGCACGCTCAACCGTTTTGTGAACGACACACGAGATATCATGATAGATAACCCTCTGCTGTATTACGCAGCGGGCAGCGGAAACGACTTTCTGCATGACCTCGGCATGGAAAAGGGCGCCGCTCCCTTTGATATCAGAAAGTACATACAGTCGCTCCCTGAGGTCACGGTAAACGGAAAGACCTCGCTTTTCATCAACGCTATCGGCTTCGGAATAGACGGCTACTGCTGCGAGGTAGGCGACGAGGTACGTAAAAAATCGGGCGGAAAGCCCGTAAACTACACGGGTATCGCAATAAAGGGTCTGCTGTACGATTTCAAGCCCTGCGGTGCGACCGTCACCATCGACGGAGAGGAGCGCAGATACAAAAAGGTATGGATAGCTCCCGCTATGCACGGAAGATATTACGGCGGCGGAATGATAGCTGCTCCTTCGCAGGACAGGCTGAGCAGCGACGGCACGCTGTCACTGGTGGTGTGGCATGACTCCGCAAAGCTGAAAACTCTGATGGTATTTCCCTCCATATTCAAGGGAGAGCATATAAAGCACACCGAGTGCATAGACATCATAAAGGGTCACGAGATAACAGTTAAATTCGACAAACCCTGCGCACTCCAGATAGACGGCGAGACCGTCCTCGGGGTGACGGAATACAGTGTAAAAAGCGCCGCAAGGGTAAAAGAGCTTCAGACCGCTTCCAACGCCGAATAAATAATAACAAGACACTTAAATATAATATAAAAAAACGGGCGGCCACAGGTCGCCCGTTTATTTGTGTGATTATACTGTACCTTTATTGAGGCTTTGATATCTTCATCAGCGCATTTGCGGTAAACCACGCTCCGTTTGCTGAGTAGCGATACACGCCGCCGTTGCGCTCGCAGGTCTCTCTTATTATCTCCATACCCAGACCATGGCTGTCACGGTCGTCCTTGTCGGAAAGAAGCCTACCCGTCTGCTCACGTTTAAGCTGATAGAAGGTGTTTCGCACGATAACCGATAGATACTCCTTGTACACGAATATCCGCACCTCTATCTGCGGAGAGGAGCATCTTCCCGCCGCCTCAAGCGCATTGTCAAGAAGATTAGACACCACCGAGGAGATATCTGCAAGCTCTATCCCAAGCTCCGGGAGAGGCTCCAGCGAATACTCAAACCGTATTCCACGCATCTCGCTCACCGCCGATTTGTAGGTGATGATGGAGTCGATAAGGCTGTTTCCAGTGCTCTGTGCAAGTGCGGGCTGAAGCTTATCTGCGCTGTCACTTATCTCACGGAGAAGCTCACGTGCCTTGTCCGCCTCGCCCTTGTCTATGAGCGAGGTAGCGCTGATAAGGTGATTTTTTATATCATGACGTATCTTCCGCAGCCGTGCGGAGGTCTGATACTGCACCTCAAGCTGCTCCTTTACGGAATAGTAATCCGAGCGCAGCATGAACATCCGCCTTTCCCTGTGATAGGCGCTGCATATCTCCACAAAGAAATTAACGACCATCAGGCTCATAACGAGAAACAGCAGAGATATCACCGCTGCTGCAGCAGAATATTCCCACCTGCTGCCGTCGTATGGACAGACCTCACCGAAAGCAGCAACGGTCAGCAGGAAAACTCCCGCCACAAAGCTGTAATTCATCCACAGCAGTCGGGATACCTCGGGGCGCTGCTCGGTAAACAGCCGATATATCACAATCAGCACCAGCACAAAAAATCCGCATACCGCAAGGTCAATAAAGATACGGCTTACGACGCTTCCATTGTATGAGCCGAAATAATCTGCGCCCATTATCGCTATCACGGTATGCTTCACAGCAGTTTCGGATATCAGTAAAGCATACTGCACCGTTACCGAAAACGCAAAAGCCCGATGCATCCGCTCTCTGTGCAGCAGAAATACCGTCAGCAGCAGTGTCGCCGTGCAGAATAACTGCTCGGTAAGAGGACTGCTGATAAACCCTCCGACAAGCAGAACCACTGCGTACAAGATCCCGCCGAATATCGTCCTCGGCAGACTGCGCCGCTCCCCGACAGAGATAAGATGAATAAACGTCATCCCCGCAGCACCGTTCATTACACAAAAAATTATTCCTGACGCTGTCATATCCCTGCCCTCTCGGTTATGTACTCGCTTATCCTTGTAAGCAGCGCATTTGCACGGCGGCGGCTCAGCGGCAGAACTTCGCCGTTATCAAGCAGGATATCGGTGCTGTTTACTGACTTTATCCTGCTTATATTCACAACATAGCCTCTACACACCTCGAAAAAGCCCTTGTCGGCATACTCCGCAGCAAATGCGGATATCTTCCTTTCGGTAAGCTGATAACTCCTACTGCCCGTTTTGAGATACACAGTGCGCCTTATACAGCAGAAACAGAAGATATCGTCAACCGCTATCCTGACCACCGACCTTCCGTTTCCATCTGTCACCTCGAAAAGACGGTAATCGGGGCTGAATTCCCTGTATTCGCCTATCACACGGGAAAGCTCCGATAGCATGTGCTGCTCACTTCCGTCCTTCGGGATGAATGCGTTTATCCGATAAGGGATGGTATTGAACACCTCAGACCTGTACGAAGTAATAAACACAAGAAAAAAACCTGAATCCAGTATGCGCAGGCGCTCTGCGGTCTCCTTGCCGCCAAGCTTCGGCATATCTATATCAAGCAGCACGATGTCATAGCCGTTTCCCCGCTCAAATGCCGAGATAAGCTCGTTTCCATCGGTAAAGGTACTTATCTCAGCAGTGACTCCCTGCTGCCTTGCGGCACGGGACAGCACCGGAAGTATCGTGCTTTCCATGTAGCTGCCGTCATCATCGCATACCGCTATCCTTATCATAATTACGCCCCCTTAATTTAAGCTGATTTAAGTATATCACAATCATCTTTTAAGGTCAATCGGAAGGATTTACCGCTGAGTTCATTTTTTTTACCACTCGGTAACAAATTGATCATATACTATAAAAAATAGGAGCTGATGTATAATATTCATACCACAGCAATATACATATCAAGTGTACAATTAACGCATTTTCCTTAATTTAAGTAAATTTTACGTGAAAGCATTGTGAAAAATACCTAAAACGAAATATATGTAATTATATCATCTGATAAAGTTTCTGTTAACCTATTGACATTAAGTTAATTTTGTGTATAATATTAATTAGATTAAGTGATTGGTTAACCAAGAACTTAACCATCTGTTTAACAGGAAACCAATTCAAAAAATGACAACAGGAGGAATTCCCCAATGAAATTCAGAAGAATCATGGCGAGCATCCTTGCAGCAAGCACAATGCTTTCTTTCGCAGCATGCTCCGGCAATGAAACATCCGGCACATCTTCCACAAGCGATGCTGGCAACACTTCCACATCTGACACTTCCAAGACTGACACATCCGATGCAGGTACATCTACATCCACATCCGATGCAGGCACCACTGAGAAGCTGACACTGAAGGTACTTACATGCCGTACTGACCGTGTTGAGGATGGTTCTCTCGACGAGTACACAGACGCTTTCGAGGCTGCTAACAACTGTATCGTTGAGTACCAGGGCTACACCGACTACGAGAGCGATGTTTCCACAATGATGAACACAACCGAGTACGGTGACGTTCTGATGATCCCCGGCACAGTTAAGCTTGCTGATCTGGGCAACTTCTTCGAGCCCCTCGGCACATACGACGAGATGAGCCAGAAGTACAACTGGGTAGACGCTAAGATGTATGACAACACTGTATACGGTCTTCCTATCTGGGGCGGCGTATCCGGCGGTATCTGCTACAACAAGAGAATCTGGTCTGAGGCTGGCGTTACAGAGCTTCCCAAGACTCCTGAGGAGTTCCTCGCAGCTCTGAAGCTCATCGAGCAGAACACAGACGCTATTCCCTACTACACCAACTACGCTGACGCTTCCTGGACACTGGTTCAGTGGGCAGCACTTGTAAACTCCGCTTCCGGTAGCTCCACATACGAGCAGGATATCCTGAAGGCTAAGAGAGATCTCTTCGTTGACGGCGACGCTTACTACGAGGTATACGAGCTGATGTTCGATATCTTCAGCGATCCCACACTCATCGAGGAAGATCCTATGACACCCGACTGGGAAGGCTGCAAGAAGGCTATCAACGACGGTAAGATCGCAACAATGGTAATGGGCTCCTGGGCTGTTTCTCAGTTCAAGGAAGCTGGCGAGAACCCTGATGATATCGGCTAC
>JAFSHE010000138.1 GCA_017440445.1 Oscillospiraceae bacterium
ATATCCAAGGTACGGGAAAAAATACGGCTGCATTATTCCTATCTTCATGTAATGTACTCCTTGTTATTCAGCTTTAAAATTACAATCACAGTCCTTGAGCAGGGGAGCCGCCATATCCTTTTCGGACATAACAGGTACCATGTCAGCGGGCCACTCAATACCGATCTGGGGATCATCATAACGTATGCTGCGTTCATCTGCCTTGGAGTATACATTATCCACCTTGTAGTTTACCTCGCAGTTGTCCTCAAGGGTCACGAACGCATGACCAAAACCACGGGGGATAAACAGCATCTTCTTGTTCTCGGCGCTCAGTTCAACAGCCACCCACTTGAGGTAGGTATCAGAGCCTTTTCTGAGGTCTACTGCAACATCAAGGATGCGGCCTCGGATGCATCTTACAAGCTTACTCTGGGCGGTAGGGTCATTCTGGAAATGAATACCTCTCAGAGTGTATTTCGGAACAGATAACGAGTGGTTGTCCTGAATAAACTCCATATCTAAACCAAGCTCCGAAAAGGTCTGTTTGTTATAGGATTCATAGAACCATCCTCGGTTATCTCCAAACACACGAGGAGTAAGTATCTGCACGCCGGGCAGGATCGTTTTTTCGATTTCCATTATTTCGCTTCCTTTATAATTTTATATATGTATACCAACAGGTTCATAGCTCTGATGATACCATTTTACGTTCGCAGGTCATTTCATCGATCAGGTATTAACACATGCTTTCTTGTCGAGGTATTCCATTACACATCTTTCGATGATGTCCTCTATGCTGTATCTGGGTGACCAGCCTGTATCGGTCATAAACCGTGAGGTGTCCATACCTGCATAGGTACGTGTATCGTCGGGATTAAGGTTTATCTTCACCTCTTCCGCACCATGTTTTACAGCGACCTTAGCTACTATCTCGGCCAGATCAAGCAGTGTATATATTGTTTTATCCCAGCCTACATTATATACCTTTTTCCAATCCTCGGACGGGGTATCGAGCAGTGCGATAAATGCAGCTGCGCTGTCACGTATGTCGAGGAGCGAGAATATCTGCTTTCCGCCTACCAGCGACAGCTCGTGCTTTTCAAATGCCTGTTCCACAAGACGAGGAAGAAGATTCTGATTCTGTGCAATAGGGTCGAGGCGTATATTGGTAGCTACTGTTGAAGTATCGTCCTTCAGTACGCTGTCCAGTACCACTTCGCTTGCATATTTCGCCATAGCGTATATCATTTCCGGCGAAATGGCTGTATCTTCTGTACGCATCTCCTCGGCGTTTCCGTATACGCTTTGAGATGATACGTTGATAAGTCGGGGAACATTGTTTGCTCTTACCATCTCAAACACACGCTGTGAGTACTTCACGCTGTCAGCGATCTCGCTGTTCGGGCGGAAGCGTCTTGCAAAAGCGAGATGTATCACTGCCGCAAGCTCCTTCCAGCAGGAGGTATCTGTAAACAGCTCCTCTCGTGAGATACACTTCAGTCTTTCATGGTGAGAGTATTCCTCATGAAGCTTTGCGGGAACAGAGGTGGATGCGATTACAGTATCGCCCTTTTCCAGAAGCTGACTGATAAGTTCATGTCCTAAATACCCGCTGGCACCGGTAATTAAAACAGTACGGTTCATATTATTTCTCCTTGCTGATATCACCAATAATTATATCCTAATTCTTCAAGCTTGGGCGCACAGCGCTCAATAGCTGACATAGCCACATCCTCAGGCCATGTGCAGTTAAGTGCGGGGTCGAACACATTTATTGTCAGATTCATTGACATTGTAAGCGCCTGGTCTACCATGCAGTACAGCTGTGAGTCCTCCTCAAGAGAACGTGCGGCGTATGCTACTCCGCTGGGGAAGAATATAGAATCGCCGTTTTCAAAGCTTAATGTAACGGAAGTATGCTCAAGATATGTGGGGCTTTTATCACGCAGATCCAGTAATGTTATTTCAATGGCACCCGAGCCACAGCGCATCATGAAGTTCTGTGCCATGGGGGTATTCTGGATATAAAAGCCTCTCAGTACATTGGGCTTTGGCATTTCCATTTCAAAGTGATATGTGAATACGGTCTTTGTTCCGAAATCAGCGTGCTTCTGATAGTTGAAGAATTCCTCTCCCATTATGGGGTCAACATATCGGTCGCCTTTAAATAAGTAACAACCGTCTAATGCAAGTTCTTTACGTTTCATTTTATTCTCCCTTTATTTTGCAGAAAAAGATTCCATTACCGATTTCTTGCCTGATTCAGCACCGGTATTCTTCTGTTTTCTGATCGTTGTCAATTTCTTAAGTATGCTGAAGCCCTTCTTTACGCCCTTTTTCACGGTGCACCAGAATCCGTTATTCTTGATGGATTCCTTTACATTTCTGTATACTGCACCGCAGGCAAGGCGGATATATCTTTTCTTATCGCCGCCAGTTTCGAAGATATACTTCATGACCTGATAGTTTTCCTGATTTGCGTTACGGAAAAACAGCTTAAGGCTTCCAAGCCAGCGCTGTTCCTTTTTGTGCCGCATATCCAGCGTATAGTTGAATTCCTCACGGCAGTAGCGCTCTGCTTCCACCAGCCATTCGTAGTTTACGCCCAGGTAGTTGGAGTTCTTTACGGCATTTGTCATACTGCTGGCTGATTTTTTCAGGACACGGCGTATCGTCCATACTTCTTTCTGATGTCTTACACGACCGTTCATGACCAGGAACAGGCATATTCTGCGGTCGCCCAGCATGTTTACGTTGTCAAAGCGCTGGTTTACATCGTCACCGCAGTCGTAGAAGAAGTTTTTAAACATCATCGTGGAGGTATGGCCAAACAGCAGCCATTCTCTCAGATGCTCTGCGGTGTATTCCTCGTCCTGGCAGTAGGAGTATCTGATATCGCCCCAGGGGAACGGACAGGGACGTCCTCTGTCATCTATACAGGAGAAATCTCCTCCGATAGCTACAAAGTCAGGGTTGCTTTCAAGGAAGTCTACCTGCTTCTGAAGCTTACTCGGGTCTATCCAGTAGTCATCGCCTTCCAGGTTAGCACGGTATTTTCCCCAGCATGCACGACGAAGATCGTTTGAGTTCTGTTTCATTCCGACGTTTTCATCCTGCAGAAGCAGACGTATCACATCGGGGTATTTTTCTTTATATTCGAGTATTATTTCACGGGTATTATCGGTTGAACAATCTTCTGCGATCACCAATTCAAAGGGAAAGTTTACTTCCTGCATCAGTACGCTTTCAATTGCTTTTCCTATAAACTCACCATGGTTATATGTCATCAATCCGACGCTGACCATTGGTCGGGTCTTATGTAGTGGAGCTTCCAGCATTGCCATTCACCATCCCTTTTGCTTACACTTCTTTGAAATATTCTGCATCCTGCACAGGAAGATCATACGTTGCAACGAGGATCTCCTCGTCGCCCCATTGTAATTTAAGTGCACTGTCAAAGGGGTCAAGCATTACAGGACTTTCACCGTTTCCGCTGGTCGTATGTATCTGTACGGAGGTGTTTTCCTCCAGGGTCAGTATGCCCCATGCAAATCCTGCGGGAATATATGTCTGCGTTGCGCCGTTACCGTCAAGCAGGGGCTTTACGCATCTGAGGAATGTTTTGCTGTCAGAACGCATGTCAACCAAAAAAAGTCTTGCCCTGCCCTTTGTGCATCTGAACAGGAAGGAACGCTCGGGATAATAGAAAAGTCCGTGGAATTCCTGCTCTCTTTCCATGTCCTTGCGATATATCTCGGTAAAAATATCAGGTATACCTACCTGGAAAAGGCTGGGCCATGAATATGTAAGATATCTGTTACCCTTCTTATCCTGAGTTATGTTTCTGCTAAGATAGTGTACACCTACAATATCCTTGGATTTTTTGATGACCATTTTCGTTACTCCTCAATTTTTATCTTTAATTTATTTTTTTACTGTATCAGCTATACGCTCCACATCGAAGGGTAAAAACAGCATATCCTTACCGTTTTCATCCTCTACACGCACCAGCTTCTGCATCTGCGTAATTGTGTTTTTCAGAGATGCAAGATCGGGAGCGTTTATATATGCACGGAAAACTGACTGTGCCATGGAGTTGTTCTCTATAACGTTATGTCCTAACGGCAGAAGATACTCGGCGTATATCACACCGGGAAGCTCAAGACAAGCCTCTACGCCTTCAAGCTTAGCTATCACACCGCCGTGTGCTGTCATATTAAAGATGCAGCAGAAGCAATCGGGATCGGGGTCGTCGCAGCTGAGATCTGCACCGCCCATTTCTCCGGTCAGGGCGTAATTTACCATCATATTCATGTAGTTTATGCCGTTTGCCTGTGAAAGGTTATTGTAGTCGCACAGAGCGTTCATACGGTATCCGCACTCAAAGATGAAGATACCTCTGTCGGTAGCGAAGCCCTGGAAAAATACCGTACCGGCATACGCACCGATAGCACTCAGCATGCTCTTTATCGCAGGATCGACTGTTCTCATATATTCGGGATAGAATTCCGACGGAGCGATGCTTGCATCAAACTGAGCAGTTACATCCTCATGATCGAGGGAGGGGTATCTGTCACGAAGTATTGAAAGGCTTATCTGCTTATCCTTTATGGTATAAACTGCGGTTATCTCGGTTCCTGTTACGAAATCCTCCACGATATACTGACCGGTCTTTGACGCCTCTTTTGCGACATCGATAGCCTTCAGCAGATGTTCCTTATCGTAGCATGTGGTTATGCCTACTGCTGCAAAGCCGTCAGTGGGCTTTACTATTACGGGGAAGCTTACATTATCGATGTCGGACTCTGATACGATCTTATACTCACGGGGAACAGGTACGCCATGCTTTATGCATAACTCCTTGAAGCTCTTTTTATCCTGGCAGATGTCCCACTGTTCTTTTGTAAAGTAGCAGGGGAGATGCAGACGTTCGCACACTGCCTGTACAGCTATCAGGTTGCCTTCGCTTACTCCGCACAGAACGCCGTCGACTTTTTTCTCGGTGGCGAAAGCGCATAATGCGTCGATATCACGTGTGCTGACCTCAGCGATCTCGTTTGCGAACTGCTTTGCTTTAGATATCTCGGGTGACAGATTATCTGTCACGATAACGTAGGCGCCTTCCTGTCTTGCGTACTTGACCATACTTACCGAGGCAACGGATGTGCCGAGGAAAAGCAGGGTCTTTCCATCATATTTTTTCATTGTTCTCGCTTCCTTAATTTTTAATAATACTTGATTCTGGCATATATTTTTTTTATTGCTCCGATGGGGATATACAGGAGCATACACCATCCGCATTTTTCACTGCCGATAACCGTTTTGATTATTTTCGTGCTGAGATCATGCTCACCCCGCATCCAGCAGAATACTGCGCTTGTCAGCAGGTTGCGCTTGTGATATCTGAAGCCTGCGTCCACATGCAGTTCTTCCACTGCGTATCTTTCAAGCTTCAGCGTATACTGCAGATCGTTCCAGAGGCTTTCGGCAAGCCGTGTATACAGATTGGATGTCAGGCTTGATCTGTTGCTCTGTCTGCGATAGCAGCTCATTATTTCACGAAAGCAGTAAAAGTCTCCCTTCGCTGCATAGATCAGCGTCGTTGTGCGATCACCGATATGTTTATGCGCTTGTGTGAATATGGAATAATCAGATCCGGGATCTGAATATATATTACGTCTGAGGATCGTGGCAGTCTGCCCGGGAAGGTATATACCCTTGAAATCCTTAAGTGTGTATATCTGTTTTGAGGTGGTCCAGGAAAGTCGCTGTTTTTTTGCAGGCTTACCATTCTCGTCGACGATACGGCATGCATGTGCGCAGCCTATATACTGCGGATGGGAATCAAGGAAATCCACCTGTTTCTGCAGCTTGTTATCATCGCACCAGTAGTCGTCACCTTCGCATGCGGCGATATATCTTCCCTGTGCTGTCCTGAGAAGTTCGTATGCGTTTCTTGTCGCACCGATGTTCTCCTCTCTGAGGGTCAGACGGATGATCTCGGGATATAGCTCCTGATACTTTCTTAGTATTTCGGGAGTTTCATCTTTGGAAGCGTCATCGCCAATGAGTATCTCGTACCTGAAATCAACTTTCTGTGACAATATGCTTTCCAGCGCCTGGGCTATATATCTTTCATGATTATATGTTAGTATGACAACGCTGACAGTGATATCGCTGTTAATCATTGGTTCTGTTCGCCATCCTTTTAATGATCGATCTTCGTTTGCTGCCCGGAGGTAGCAGGATATTCAAAAGTTTTTTCCTGTTTCGCTCCGTTTTGTCGGGTACAAAAAGCACCCTTGGAAGCTCCGTGGTCTTAAGATGGGATCTGCGGAATGTATAATAAATGCCGAGCAAGCGTTCGGCAAGGTAACCATCCACTCTGGACTCCTGCGCATCGTAATCGGAAACATCAGCGATCGCATCATATTCTTCCAGTACGGAAAACAGCCATTCGCAGTATTCGTGAAACACCGCTCTGCGCATGATGAACATGTTCCCGAAATAGGATATCGTTCCTGACAGGTACGTGTTCATGGCGTCTGTCATTTCAGGGTGCTTTTCCGCAATTATCTGTTTAATTATATCCAGATCTCTGATACGGTGATGTTTTGCACGGGCGTAGTGGTCGTAAACGGATATGTGCATGTTCTCGCCTATCGGAACCACCATATCATATTCTTTGATCGTGTTTTCAAATTCAGCATAGTTCAGACGCTCAAGCACATCAGGCGCAGGTGCGCTTTCGATGATGTAGGGTCTTCTGCTGTTCACCGACGGATACAGATATCTGCGGTAATGGAACAATCCATAATGGTCTGCGCTGATATTCTTCCATGCCCAGTATATCGCTGTAAGCTCACAGTACGAGCGGTTTTTGTGAGATATGTTCTCGCCGTCATCGTCGTATCTGAAGCGGGGAAAACGTCTGTCAGCAAGAGCCGCTCCTACCTGAACAGGCACTAAAAGCGGCAGCTCAGGGACCATATCTTCCCTGTGGCAGCAAACAAGCAGCTTAATATCTATCTTCATCACTCAATTCAGTTTTCTTACCATGTCCAGCGCACTTTTTATCACGTTGTCCATGTCGTAGTATTTATATTCGCCCAATCTGCCGCAGAAGTATACGTTGTTTTCCTTCTCGGCAAGCGCCTTGTATTGTGAACAGAGCTTTTCGTTCTTTTCATCGTTGATAGGATAATACGGCTCTGTGCCTTTTTCCCATTCAACGCTGTATTCTCTGCTGATAACTGTTTTCTCCTGCGTACCGAATTCGAAGTGCTTGTGCTCGATTATTCTGGTATACGGAGTTTCGCTGTCTGTGTAGTTTACCACAGCGTTGCCCTGGAAGTTATCTGTATCCAGTATCTCGGTCTCGAAACGGACGCTCCTGTATTCCAGCGCACCCAGACTGTAACCGAAATATTCATCTATCGGACCGGTATATATTATCCTGTCCGCTTTTGCTGAAAGAGCCTCTCTGTCAGCCAGAAAATCAGTTTCCAGCATAACATCAGCGTTTTTCAGCATCTCCCTGATGACAGGGGTATATCCATCTACCGGAATGCCCTGATACAAGGCATTGAAGTAGTTGTTGTCAAATGTAAACCTGATAGGCAGCCTTCTGATAATCGATGCAGGCAGCTCAGTACAGCGGCGACCCCACTGTTTTTCAGTATAGCCCTTGATGAGCATTTCGTATATATCGGTCCCCACAAGGCTTATTGCCTGCTCCTCCAGATTTTCCGGCTTAGTGATACCTGCTCTTTGTCTTTGTTGTTCTATGATCTCCTTCGCCTGCTGCGGTGTGGTCACACCCCACAGCGAGTGAAATGTGTTCATGTTAAAGGGCAGATTGTATATCTTCCCTTTGTACAATGCCACGGGGCAGTTTGTGAATCTGTTGAACTCCGAAAAGGAATTTATATACTCCCAGATCTCCCTGTCGTTGGTGTGGAAGATATGCGGACCGTATCTGTGTACGTTGATGTTTTCTATCTTTTCCGTATAAACATTTCCGCCTATGTGGGAGCGCTTGTCTATCACAAGACATTTCCTGCCACGCTTTGTCATCTCGTGAGCAAACACGGCTCCATAAAGGCCTGCGCCGACGATAAGGTAGTCATAAAGTCTTTTTTCGCTCATCAGCACAATCCCTTTCTTCTGACATGCGTTCCGCGGCATCCGCACAGGTAATGAACATGTCAAAGTCTTATGATTATTGACAAAATATGCCATTAAAACAAAGCAAATCGAACCTCAGATAAAAGAAACCGCACAGATATTATTATAACACCTTTTTAAATACATGTCAATACCATCGACTGACAGTAAAATCCATAAAAAAACAGCCTGCGAACGGGAAATTTTGTTATTATTTTATCCCGTACAGTCAGGTGATCGTATTATGTGCAGAAAATTGCATAATATCGCAGATAAAATAATAATCAGGCTGTTATTGCAGCCGATACTGCTATGAATGGAGGAAAATACAGATGGCAAGGATAAAAACTATTATACTGGACGGTAACGAAAAAGCCGTAAAGATAACCGGTATGAACTGCGATGTCCGTAATGACGGAGCGTCCACCATTTATGCTTCGGCAGCTCCCGGGATAAACGTCGGAGCGGATGGTGTGATCTCTGTCCCTATCGGTCAGGCTGTCAAGCTGCATGGTACAAACGGTATCATACACCTTTTCGGAACGGGAACCGCCATGCTGTGCGGAAACGATTATTCTGAACCGGTTTTTAAAGCTGCCGCCACATCTTCGGGTGAGGGCGGCACTGTGGATGAAGTCGCACGCAGCATAGCAACCAGCAATTCCGCAAAAATAACACAGTTGGAGCCAAAAATAGATAGCATCAGCTGTCCTAATCTTCTGATCAATCCGGATTTCGGCATCAATCAGAAAGGCGTCTATGAGCATTTTGTCACAGATTCAAGCTATGCATGTGACGGATGGAAAAAGTATATGGGCTCGCATGACAGCGGCTCTGCTACGATATCCGTTTCCGACACAGGCATGAAGCTGACGGGCAACTCTGACTACTGCAGAATATACCAGCTTGTTGAAAATGGTGTAAAATACGCAGGAAAGCCTGTTACGTTGTCGGTCATGCTGAATGAGGATATCGTGGGAACTGTCCATCTTATGATACGATACGGCAATTCGCTTTCCAACAGCACCATCATTGACGAGATCGTTACAGGAAATGCCGGAGATATCATCTCTGTAACAGCTGTACTGCCTGAACAGGCGTGTCCTATATTCGGTGTGCAGATCTATTGTAATCCGAACGGCGCTGTCAATATGCGCTGGTGCAAGCTTGAGGTCGGTACTGTTGCTACCGGTTTCTCTGTCCCTGAACCTGTTGCTGAGTTAATGAGATGCCAGCGTTACTACCAGATACGTTCGTCCGGAAATATATCTGAGCTTGATCTCAGACCGACCATGCGCACAACCCCCGTTGTTGAAGATCTCGGGGATGGAAGATTCGCATATAACGCAGAGATGTGATCGGTCAGCCGATCTTATCGGAACAGGTCCTGTGCAGCGCAGGACCTGTTTTCCGTTTGGCAGCAATTGAGTTCTCCTTACTCTGCCGAAAAGGTCAGGTGTTTGCTGCCTGCAAGCGTTCGATCGCATATAGTGTAAATTTACTTTTATTAGGTAAATGTCTTGACTAATTCCTTGTGGAATGGTATAATATGAGAGATAAAAGTGTCCTGCGGGTATCCGTCGGGAACACGGAAAACACCAGTTGCTGTGCAAAGCGGCAACAGTCTGTTAATTCATAAGATCAGGAGGAATCAGTATGAAATGGGGTTTTAAGCCTTTTCTGGCGGGAGTGATTGCAGCAGTTGCTTCTGTCGGACTGGCAATGACAG
>JAFSHE010000139.1 GCA_017440445.1 Oscillospiraceae bacterium
TCCGTACAGTGAAATAGAGCCGCTTATGCAGGTGATATTGAGTTATTAGGAGGAAACCATGGACAAGATTTTAGGCGGAACGCTGCTTGTGCTTTGCGGCATAACATTCATCCAGCAGATGTATTACATGATTCTCTGCGGAGCGGAGGCTATAAGAAATGCGGACAATTCGGAGGAATAAAGGTTATGAATACAAGGTCTGCAATATCTGTCAGCGCGAATGGAATGTTTCGAGTAAATTCAGAGGGAGCTATTATGTCTGCCCCGAGTGTGAGCAGAGACAGAAGAGATTGCAAAAGAAAAGACCGCGATAGAGCTGGGAACTCATATCACGGTCCAAATGTAATGAAACAATAATATTATAAGCAAAATTATGACGAAAGTCAAGGAGAATAAAATGATTAAGGCAAATATTGATAAGAATGCAGTTGATATCCATGTATCAGGAGATCCTATACAGATAGCGGCGGAAATCGGCGAACTTATTCAGCAGATATACAACAATATGAAAAATCAGGACACAGAAGGTGCCGAAGTTTTTAAGATAGCAACGAAGATAGCTTGTCTGGACAAAAGTCCTGTATGGACAGATGATGTTCCGCAATATGGCACTGTAATCATGTCCCTTGAGTAGCGAAATGTTTTTACGAAATGTTGCGTTTATTTATTTCGCGATTAAATGATAAGATGCAAGCGAGGTGAGAGAAATTGAAGCTCAGAGAATATTTTGAAAGAGAGCCATCGGGAATGGCGTTTGTCGATGTGGTTGTCTGGCTGAGTCACAGGAAGCAGAACAGCAGCCCTGTTCCGCCGTCTGAACTGCTGAACAAGCAGAGAGAGTACATCCTCAGGCACGGCGGCAATTCCGAAGGCATAGGAGAACATAAGGAGGAAACAGATGCAGTATCAATTTGATGTAGAGCTTGCAACCGAATATGGTATTGATGAAGCGGTCTTTGTACATAACCTTTATTTCTGGATAAAGCACAATGAAGCCAATGGCAGACACATTGCAGAGTATGAGGGTGTGACGAGAGTATGGTCCTATAATTCAATGGCGGCATTTTCCATTCTTTTCCCATTCTGGACACACAGACAGATGGAAAGAATTGTAAAATCATGCAGGGATAAGGGACTGGTAATTACTGCCAATTTGAATGAGGACAAAAAGAACCGCACTTTATGGTATGCTGTAACGGAAAAAGTGGTTTTGCATTACACCAAACAGTGTAATGTGAGCCACGGTTCAGTGAAATGTATAAGTAATATATATAATAATATAAATTTATCTACAGATAGTAACACAGATATAGAGGACGCCCCCCTTTCCACTAAACGTGTAAAAAGTGAGGGTGAGGGAAAGACCGCATACGGCGAGTTCGGGTATGTAAAACTGACAGATAAAGAACTCCAAAGGCTCATCGAAAAATACGGGAAAGAAACGACTGCAAAGGCAATCGAATATGTCGATATGCATGCTGCTAAAACGAAGAACAAAAACGGCTGGAAGGACTGGAATGCTGTCATTCACAACTGCATCAGAAATAACTGGGGTGGTGTGAAGGATGATTGATACCTACCTTAACGCCCAGCAGACAATTCTCGGCTGTCTTATCATCGACCCGAAGCTTTGTGCCGATGAGATCTTCGACAGGGTGAAACCACATCACTTTTCGGATCCTGATTTCAAGGGAATATTTATCAAGGCTCAGGCGCTTCACCGTGACGGTGTAATCGACAGACTTGTGATGCAGCACCAGTCGCCCCAGTGGCGCAAGCTCATTATGGAAATCGTTGACGTCACACCGACAGCACAGAATTATCGAGAATACATAACGGTCATTCTTGACGAGTACAAGCTCTATCGCGCTGATGAGCTGCGAGAAGCGCTTCCTGAGCTTATAAGAAGCGGTGACACATCGGTCGTTTCAAAGGCTGTCGACGAAGTAAAGCAGCTGTTCGAGCAGTCATCGTCAGTGAAGGCTCCTGCTGGTGTAGGTGAGCTGTTCATGGAGTTTGCTGATGAGATTGACAA
>JAFSHE010000140.1 GCA_017440445.1 Oscillospiraceae bacterium
GGCAGAGTTATCGCCCGTCCCTTTGAGGGAGAGCATCCGTATACAAGGACCTCCCGCAGGCACGATTTTTCGCTTGTTCCTCCCGTTGATACAGCACTTGACTGCATCGGCAGAGCGGGTAAGGATGTGATAGGCATAGGAAAAATATATGATATCTTCGCAGGAAAGGGAGTTACAGAGGCATTCCGAGTTATAGGAAATCCCCCCGACATGGAGGAGACCTCCCGTCAGCAGGAGCGTGATTTCAGCGGTCTTTGCTTTACGAACCTCGTTGATTTTGATATGTCATACGGTCATCGCCGTGATGCTGAGGGCTATGCAAACGCTCTTAACGAGTTTGACGAATGGCTCGGCGGCTTTATGGAGAAAATGTCCCCCGAGGACGTTGTTATCATCACCGCTGACCACGGCTGCGACCCTTGTCATACAGGTACCGACCACACGAGAGAGTACATCCCTGTGCTTGTTTACGGCGACAGCATAAAGCCTGCAAATCTTGGTACAAGGGCTGGCTTCGGCACTGTTGGAGCAACGGTAATGGAGCTTCTCGGGGTATCGGGAGATATCTACGGGGAGAGCCTTGCAGGGGAGATACTGAAATAAAGACAACATAAGGAGCAGATAATGAACGGTGAAGTGGTACTTGCCTGCCGTCTGACAGTAGCGGCAAGAAATGCGATAAACGGCGGAGCATTCAGCTTTGAAAAGCTCCCATACGAGAATTCCATATCCTTTGTATTCTGTCCGAGGAAAACGATACTCGGAACGGGTGCGGAGTATGTGGCAAAGGACCCTCAGCAGTGGTATGAAAAGCTGAAAGCAGAGGGCGTGACCGATGTTTTCATGATGATGCCGTATGTTATTAAGGACAGAAATCGCCTTGGTTTTGTAAACACAAGCGGCTGCACTATATTCGCTCGTATGAAGAACGGACACGTATCCCGTTTTGTACCCCAGTGGGTGGCTGATAATGCAAACCGCTGCTGGAACGTGATAATCCATGAGGAATTTCTGGATGAAGTACCATCCGAGCTGCCGACCTTCAAGGATAACACGGAGAGGTTCAGGTCGGTGCTTGACAATATAGCGAAGTTTGCGGAGCATATCGGCTTTGAGCAGTTCGCAGGGCTTTTCCGTAAGGGATACGATGTGCTGAACGGCGGAGAGCTTCCCGAGGATATCAAGGGTGCGCCCGACCTTCCCGAGGATAAGCTGCGTCTGTTTATGGCGGCTGATATCTCAGATGTGTTCGGCGCTATGGGCAGCTGGAATGACAGCCCTCCCGCCAAGGCTGCGGAGATGGGACTTTCCGAGGATTACAACAAGCTTTCCGATGCGCTGCTTGCACAGAACAGACTTGCACTTATGTACGCAGTGAACGAGGATTGATATGTCCGACATAATGATACGTCCCTGCACGATGCATGACGCAGAGGATATCTGTTATCTGAGCCGTGAGGCGCTTGGTTATGATTTTACTCTCGAGCAGACAGCCGAGAAGCTCTGCAAGGCGCTTGAGCGTTCCTCAGACCTGATACTGATAGCCGAGTACTGCGGGGAGGTCGCAGGATATATCCATGCCTGTGATTATGATTTGCTGTATTTCCCGCACATGAAGAATATCATGGGCATAGCTGTATATGAGAAATTTAGGCGCATGGGAGTGGGGACGGCTCTTTTATCGGCGGTCGAAGCATGGGCAAGGGAAACGGGAGCAGAGGCAGTGCGCCTGAGCTCAGGCGAGAGCCGAGCATCAGCCCACGAGTTTTATAAAACTATCGGATATAGCTGTGGAAGTAAGCAGCTTAATTTCAGAAAGACGGTCTAGTTATATGGAGGACAGGATAAACATAGCACTGAGGCTTACCGCTGCCGCACGCTGTGCCATTAACGGGGACGATTTTCATTTTTCTCCCGCTGACTATATGGACAGCGTGAAATATAAGTTCATGTCCCGTGGAAGATCGGTTTTCGGAGGATTTTCGGCAAGGTATGCCGAGCAATGGTTCGATCATCTTGTAGAGCTGGGATTACGTGAGGTGTGGGCGGATATCGATCACTCTGGCGGTGTCCCCGCAGTAGTATGCGGTTTTGAGGATGGCAGCTTTTCAAGGTTTGAGATAGCTGCCGAGAAATATAAACACCGCACATTCGCTTCCGATGTAGGCCCTTCTCATTTTCTGGATACACCTTTTCTTGCGGTCAGGTGGTCATGGAGCTATGCTCAGTGGGATTGTATCCGTGCGCAGGCGACAGAAAAACCATCCGAGCCGTATACTCGGCAGACTGAGGATAATTCTTCCGCATTGAGGGCGGCTTTTGTAAGAGCAGAGGAGCTGCTGATGCGGCTCACCTCTGACAGCGGAGATTGCCACGGTCATGCAAGGATATTCTCCGAGGCAGTGCAGATACTGGATGGAAAGGATATCCCGAGGGTTGGTTTTCCCGTATCACTCCCGAGTTTGCCTGATGATAAACTGAGGATATACAGGGCATGCGAGCATGCAGATGTTCACGATGTGCGCTTCTGCTGGAACAGTCATCCTGCGCATATTGCACAGGAGCTTGATATGAATGAAGAATTTACGAAAATCACAGCGGAGCTGCTTAAACAGACGGAAAATGCTCTGCTTTATTCTGTAAATTCGATATAAAGACTACATACGGCAAATACCGTTGTAATAAATACCCCGCCCGCACGGGCACAGAAAGGAAATGTTTAAAAATGAGTGAATGTACACACGATTGCAGCACATGCAGTGCAAACTGCTCCGAGCGTAAGCCCGAGAGCCTTATCGAGCAGCCCCATGAGCTGAGCAGCATCAAAAAGGTGATAGCTGTTGTCAGCGGAAAGGGCGGCGTAGGAAAGTCTATGGTAACATCCATGTCTGCGGTGCTGATGAACCGCAGAGGCTTCAATACCGCAGTTCTTGACGCGGATATCACAGGTCCCTCTATCCCTAAGGCTTTCGGTATCCATGAGAGAGCACAGGGCAACGCAAATGAGATATACCCCGTAATATCCAAAAAGGGTATCAAGGTGATGTCCGTAAATCTTCTTCTGGAGAATGAGACAGACCCTGTTATCTGGCGCGGCCCCGTCATCGCTGGAACA